>DASXXW010000089.1:0-8125 GCA_036502865.1 Rhizomicrobium sp. | reverse complement strand
ATCGCCCCTTGAAGTCAACAAATCTGTCCGACCGGCATCGGACGCTAGAACGCAAAAAATTCCCAGAAACTCAAACGTTTACGGACGTTTCTGGACGCTAGCGGATGAGGGGAATGGTGGCCAGGGAGGGAATTGAACCCCCGACACGCGGATTTTCAGTCCGCTGCTCTACCAACTGAGCTACCTGGGCATATGAGGCAGGGCCGGGATTTCTAGAGGAGGGGTCCGGCCATGTCCAGCGCGAGGTGCGGGCCCTGCCTAACCTCCGCCCTCCTTGTCTTCCGTGCCCGGCTGCTCCGCCTCGTCGTCGGTCTCAACGGCCGGAATCGCGTAGCCGCCCTTGAGCCACCGCCCGAGATCGATATCGGCGCAGCGCCTGGAACAGAAAGGCCGGAAGCCCGCATCCTGCGGCTTGTTGCAGATCGGGCAGCGGCGCCCGCTCGCGTCACCCGGCGACGACATCGAAGCCTTCCCGGGCGAATTCGGGCCGCGCCTCGAAGCCGAAGCGGGGCAGATTGCGGCGCGCGAAGGCGTCGCGCAGTTCCGCCTCGTGCTGCTGGAACCAATGGACGACATCGGGCGACGCGCGCACCGTCATGGGGCGCCCCGGCGAATGCTGCGCCTCGCGCTCGATGCGCCGGAGAATTTCGAACGCCACGCTTTCGCAGGAGCGGATGCGGCCGCGCGCGCGGCAGGGGCGACAGCATTCGGTCATCATGCGGATCAGCGGATCGCGCACGCGCTTGCGCGTCACTTCGACAAGACCGAATTCGGACATGGGCAGGACCTGCACAGGCGTGCGGTCGCGCGCGAGGCTTTCGCCCAAAGCCGCCATCAGTTTCTCGGCATTGGCCGGATCGCCGATATGGATGAAATCGATAACTATCAAACCGCCGATGCCGCGCAGGCGCAATTGCCGCCCTATTTCTTCTGCCGCTTCGAGATTGACGCGCAGGCTTGTTTCTTCGAGACCGCCGGCTTCTGTGTAACTGCCGGAGTTCACGTCGATCGCCGTCAGCGCCTCGGTGCATTCGATGGTGATCCAGCCGCCCGATAGCAGCGGAACGCGCGTAGACGCCAGCCGCTCGATCTCGCCTTCGATGTCATGCAGATCGAAGATGAGGCCGGGGCCCTGAAATAACTCAAGCCGGCTTTCCGCGTCCGGCATGGCGCGGCGGCAATAGGCGCGGGCCGCGGACAGTGCGGTGACATCGTCGATAATGATACGCGCTGTTTCGGCGTCGACTTCGTCGCGCATGACGCGCTCGATGGGTTCAAGCTCCTGATGCAAAATCGCCGGCACGCTTGCGCCCTTGCGCCGCGCGCTGACAGAGAGCCAGGTTTCGGCAAGCCGCTCCGCATCGTCGCGCAATTCGGCGAGCTCGGCGCCGATCGCCGCACTGCGCACGATATAGCCGGTATTTGGTGCGAGCCTGCCATTTCCGTCGGCCATCATTTCCATGCACAGCGTGGTCAGTCTTTCGCGCTCGGCCTTGTCGTCGATGCGCCGCGACAATGCGATGCCCGTCTGGTTTGGAATGAGTACAAGCAAACGGCCGGGAAGTGATATGTTTGCCGAGAGGCGCGCGCCCTTCTCGCCGATCGGATCCTTGACAACCTGCACGACGATATCTTCGCCCTCATGCACGCAATCGCCGATCCGCGGTGCGCGTTCTTCGCAGATGGGGGTTTCTGCTGCCGGGATATGCGGATCGGGGGACAGCGGCGCAATCTCCGCGAGATCGGCCAGGCAGCGCGCTTCCCGTGCGCCCAGAAATCCGGCGCGGTCGAGGCCGATATCCACGAATGCCGCCTGCATGCCGGGCAGCACGCGCTGCACACGCCCCAGAACGATATTGCCGATCAGGCTCGGCCCGGCGCCATGCGCGCGCTTCCGCGCCGCGCCGTCATTTCCGGCAAAAGTGTGCTCGAAGAACAGTTCGTGCAGGCAGCCATCTTCCATGATCGCCACGCGCAGTTCGCCCACGCCTGCATTGATCAGGATTTCCTTGTTCATCCGTAAGCGGTCGATAGCGGCAATGTGACAATAACATGAAGTTGGAGATGTACACCTGCATGCCGGAAATTTCCTCCCCAGCACGAAGTGCGGGGGAGGAAAGCTCTTAGCGGTAGCCGCAGCTGTGAAGAAGATTCAGCGTCTCCAGAAGCGGCAGCCCCACCACATTGGACCAGGATCCGTTGATCTGGCGGACAAATGCTTCGGCGCGGCCCTGGATGGCATAACCGCCCGCTTTGCCCTCGCCTTCGCGGCTTTCAATATAGGCGTCCATTTCGACCGGCGAGAGGCGTTTGAAACTCACGCGGGTGGCGACAACGCAGTCCCGCAGCTGGCGTGGATCGTCGCGCCCCAACGCTGCGATGGCCGTGAATACGAGATGCCTGCGGCCCGAAAGAAGCCCGAGACAGGCGCGCACATCATCGGCCGTCAGCGCTTTGGGAAGGATGCGCCGGCCGCAGGCGACAACAGTGTCGGCTGCGAGAATGATGGCTCCGGGCGTTGAGCGTTCTTCTGCCGCACGCTCCGCCTTGCGACGCGCAAGCCTCAGCGCCTGCAGCCGCGGCAACTCGCCCTTGAGTGGCGTTTCGTCGATATCGGCCGGACATACAGCGTCGGGCTTGATCCCGGCCTGGGCGAGAAGCGCCAGACGGCGGGGGCTTGCGCTCGCCAGAACGAGCGGCGCCCTATTTGAAGCGATAGGTGATCCGCCCCTTGGTGAGATCATAGGGCGTCATCTCGACAAGTACCTTGTCGCCGGTGAGCACGCGGATGCGGTTCTTGCGCATTTTTCCGGCGGTGTGGGCGATGATCTCATGCCCGTTTTCGAGCATGACGCGAAAGGTCGCGTTGGGCAGCAATTCGCTGACGGTGCCCGGAAATTCCAGAAGCTCTTCTTTCGCCATTATTCCCCGGTTGTGCTGTTCGAGCGGCGCGGAGAATGCACCGAACCCGCGGAAAAGCAAGCAAAGCCCATTATCCATCCACCGCGCGGGGCGCGGCGAAATGCTGCTCGATGCGTGAAAGAAGCTCGTCGCGCACGCCGCGATAGGCATCCAGCCGCTGCTCGCGCGAGCCTTCGATCGCGGTGGGATCGAAGGTCGGCCAGTACTCGACCTCCACGGCCATGACGCGCGTCAGCTCCATCGCCTTGTGATGCGCCTCCGGCGACAGCGTGACGATCAGGTCGAAAGAGGCGTCTTCCAGATCTGCAAAGCGCTTGGGCTTGTGGCCCGCAATGGTGATGCCGATCTCGTCCATCGCTTCGACTGCGAACGGGTCGAGCTCGCCCGCGCGCACGCCGACGGAGTCGATAAAAACGAAACGGCCATAGAGATGGCGCATGAGCCCTGCCGCCATCGGGCTGCGCACGGCGTTCTGCGTACAGGCAAACAGAACGGCCCCGGGCAATTCCTCGCCATTGGGGCCGCGCATCGCCCTACCCCTTCAGGTGCAACACGCAAAGCAGCGTGAACAGCCGCCGTGCTGTATCGAAATCGACGTCGATCTTGTCTTTCAGGCGATCGCGCAGAAGCTCCGAGCCTTCGTTGTGAAGCCCGCGACGCCCTACATCCAATGCTTCGATCTGATGGGTGGGCGCGTTACGGATCGCGTTGAAATAACTTTCACAGGTAATGAAATAATCTTTGACGATGTGCCGGAACGGCGTGAGCGACAAGGTCACGCGTCCGTGCGGCGCTCCGTCTTCCAGTGCGATGTTGAGGATCAACCGGTTTTCTTCGATCGCAAGCAGTAGCCGGTAGGGGCCGCCTTGCGAATCATGCGGCGCGAAGCTGTTGGCTTCGAGCAGATCGTAGATCGCGATTTCGCGTTCCTGCTCGATCTCGCGCGTGCGCCGCACCACCGTGTGCTCATCGAGCGCGACGGCTACCAGCCGGAACGAGGATGGAGATACCACGATGCTCACGCAGAGCCGCGGAGCCGCGGAGAAAAAGATTTTACCACCAAGAACACGAAGGGCACCAAGGAAATACCGCGCGCCGCGGGCGCGCAATTATTCGTCGTGATCTTCGTGATCTTCGCGATCTTTGTGAAATGACTTCGCGGCTCCGCGGCTCCGCATGCCAGTCTTTGCATTTCAGGATTCTGTTTCGTGGACGGGGCGCCCCAGTGCCGCCCACTCGCCCGAAAGATCGCTGAGTTCGGCGGAAACGGATTCGACTTCCAGCCGCAACGCACCGCCACCGGCAAATACCAGTTCGATGATACCGCCGGGATCTTCACCGCCCGTTGGTTGAAAACGGATGGCGAGCAAGGACGCAACGGCTTCGGGATTCTCCGTATTCAGCCGGAACGATTTGACGGAAAGAACACCATCTATGTGCAGGCCGGCACGCACGCGTGTGCCCGCTTGCGCCGTGGCCGATTCCCATTTGAACCGATTGAACAAACCCGCAAAGCGCCGCGACTTGGGAAGGAAGACGAGATCTTTCACTTTCGCCACGGCGTCCTGAAGCCGAGCCGAAAGTGTTTCCAGATCCTCCGCGTCCGCCGCCGCAAGAACCAATCGCGTTGTGCTCATGAAACAAGCCGTTCGATGCTCGCGCCCGCCTGCGAGAGTTTCCGTTCGATATGTTCGAAGCCGCGATCGAGGTGATAGACGCGATTCACGATCGTCTCACCCTCGGCAACCAGGCCGGCCAGCACAAGGCTGACACTGGCCCGAAGATCTGTCGCCATTACCGGGGCGCCTTTGAGTTTTTCGACGCCGGTCACAATCGCCGTATCTCCTTCGACACGAATATCGGCGCCCATGCGCGCAAGTTCGGGGACATGCATGAAACGGTTCTCGAAGATCGTCTCGCGGATATGGGATACGCCATCCGCAATTGCCATAAGCGCCATGAACTGCGCCTGCAGATCGGTGGGAAAACCAGGAAACGGTTCGGTTGTTACATCCGCCGCTACGGGCCGCGCGCCATTGCGGCAGACTTTGATTCCGCGATTGGTTGCAGTCACCTGCGCTCCGATCCGCTCCAGCAACGGTACGACAGGGCCGATCAAATCGGCTTCTGTATCGATCAGCTCGACATCCCCGCCGGTGACAGCGACTGCGAAAGCATAGGTACCGGTCTCGATCCGGTCCGGAAGCACGCGGTAATTCGTGCCGTGCAAAGACTCGACACCTTCGATTTCGATGCGGGATGTCCCCAGCCCGGAGATCCGCGCGCCCATGGCCTGGAGGCAGCGGCCGAGATCGACGATCTCCGGCTCGCGCGCCGCATTCTCGATCACGCTGCTGCCTGTGGCGAGCACGGCGGCCATCATCGCGTGTTCGGTAGCGCCGACGGAAACCTGTGGAAAATCGATCCGTGCGCCGCGCAGCCGCCCGCGGACGGTCGCCACCACGTAACCTTCACGGAGTTCGATCGCGGCGCCCAGCGCCAGCAGTGCCCGGATATGCAGGTCAACCGGGCGTGCACCGATCGCGCAGCCGCCCGGAAGCGAGACCCTTGCTCCCCCGCAGCGCGCCAGCAATGGACCCAGCACCAGGAAGCTCGCGCGCATCTTGCGGACGAGATCGTAGGCAGCCGTCGTGCCTCGGATGGTGCCAGCCGAGAGCGCCAGCGTGCCATTGCCGAAGCTCGTCTCCACTCCAAAGCTCTGCAGAAGCTCCGTCATGAAGGCGATGTCGGCAAGCGCCGGCACATTGGTGAGCACGAGCGGCTCGGACGTCAGGAGACAGGCCGCTATAAGCGGCAGGGCCGCATTCTTCGCGCCGCTGATTGGTATGGCGCCTTCAAGCCTAGCGCCGCCGCGAATCCGGATGCGGTCCATAAACCCTCTTTCATTGCATGAAGACTGAAATCAACGCGTGCGCCAAGCCCTAGCGCGGATCACGCCCGCGCGATAGCGCTTCGGTTGCGTCGACGTCCCCGTCCTCCGAGGCTGGGGCCGCGTCGCTCATATCCGCCTGGGAGGACTGCTTCGCCGGCGCGCCCACCTTCCGGCGCCTGAGATTGGCGCGAAGCGCCGCAGCTAGCCTTTCGCGCCGTGCCTCGTCAGGCGTCTTCGCCACTCTTTCACTCCCCTGAAGCTTGGGCTATAGCAGCCCGCCCATGACGCGCCGGGGCGTATCACCAGCGCGTCCTGTCGGATGCCGGAGTAGCGTAGTGGTAGCGCAACCCCTTGGTAAGGGGTAGGTCGACAGTTCAATTCTGTCCTCCGGCACCAGCAAAAATGGCTGTTATTCGGGATATTTGCAGGTTCCGGCGGACCAGCGCGTCACTCGCGCCATCGCAATTTGTAACTATAACCATAAGCGGAAAAGCATAAAAATGCGCGGAATTCCAAAGACCATTGTAATTTTGGGGCGGATGGCGTAAAGACCGCCCGACGCGGACGGCGTTCGTCAGCACGAAGGCGCACCTGTTGTTTTAATCCCTCTCGCTTAGTGCGCGTGGACGAAATAGCCGGATTTACCTTCCCTGATACTCGTTTCGCACCTGCCACGCATGTCGCGTGTGCTGGAACTTAGTGACTAGGATGTACCATCGATGACTACCGGAACTGTAAAGTTCTTCAACACCACCAAGGGCTTCGGCTTCATTTCACCGGAAGGCGGCGGCAAGGACGTGTTTGTTCATGTCACGGCCCTCGAAGCAGCCGGACTGCGCAGCCTGAATGAAGGCCAGCGCGTGTCCTTCGATATTCAGCCGGATGCCCGTGGCGCCAAAGCCACGAATCTCAAGCTGGCATAAAGTTTGGCGACGAGAGCGATGGCTTACGTATCACGCGTTCGCCATCGCTCTTAATCGTCTACGCCCCTGGGGCCCGGGCTGTAATTGTAATCACGAACTGCTCCCCGATTTTGTCAGCAGTGCTGTGTAGCGGCGCTGCATTTCTTCCGTGGTGACATCTTCGATGTGACTGCCCAGAAGCCATTCATGGCCGAAGGGATCGCGCACCATGCCCGAGCGTTCGCCGTAAAATTGGTTCTCCAGCGGACGCACTATGGTCGCACCGGCCTCCACAGCACGCGCAAATACGGCATCAACGTCATCCACATGCAAATGGAGGCTGAACGTTGTACCGCCCAAAGTATGAGGGCTGGAGATGCCGCGGTCGGGATATTCATCCGACAGCATCACCGTCGCCGGCCCGATGCGCATCTCCGCATGTCCGATCCGGCCGCCTGGTTCCTGCAGGCGCGATAGCTCGCGAGCGCCGAACGCCTTCTCGTAGAATCTGATGGCTGCGGCCGCGTCCCGTACCCGGAGATAAGGATAGACTTCACTGATTTCCGCCATGGCGACCTCCTCAAACTGGATCCGGCCGAAATCCATTTCGGCCATGTCTTATCGCCGCACTTATGGCCCCGGCGAAGTTCCAGGTATTGAAAAAAATTTACCTGCGGGAAGCCCCGGTCGGATTTCCGACCGCTTCGTCTGCCGAATTCATGGTCCGCGCGGCCATTTGCGCCAACTCGACCCATTGGCTGGCCAGTTTTGCGTATGTGACTTTCAGCAGCGTGCTCGACGCAGTTTCCGCCGCGGTCTGAGCTGCTTCGGCCAGCTCAAGAAATCGCGCGATGCGCTCTTCATAAATATCTTCGGTCTGCAAGGCATCTACTCCAAGCGGCTCACGCCCTTCATAACGCCAAGTTTCAGAATTACCTGATTCTTAAAGATTTTCCCAGTGCAAAGAGCGCCCCGAACAGTAATCTTTCGGTCGCCCACGAAGTATTGATGAGCCAATTTGCCGGAAGTTATTAGCTGGGACTTGCCGGCGGCTTTTCTTTTGCCTTTTGCAACCGCCGCACGAGCAATTCGGCTTCGGCGCGCGCCTCCGGCCGCTCGCTGTCGTTATTCGCGATTTCCTGCATCACGACGATCCATTCGTCGCAACGAGCGGGCTCCCTCCACGCATCGGGATCATCGGCCCAGTTCTGAGCTTCCAGGAACGGATCGTCACTTGTGTCTGCTTCCATGTCGGAAATTCCTCTTATGTTGAATGATGATGCGGACTCGCCGGATCCGCGGGCCGATAGCGGGTAGGAGTGATACCGGCGTGTTCGCGGAACTCGCGGACCAGATGAGATTGATCGGAATATCCTTCCGCAATCGCAAGCCCGGCAAGATTGCGTGA
>DASXXW010000088.1:0-11533 GCA_036502865.1 Rhizomicrobium sp. | reverse complement strand
GCCGCCGATGAGGATCAGGGGGATGAGATAGGGGCAAACGATCGTCAGAAAGAAATCCGGCGCCGACATGTAACAGGCCGTGATGCTTTTCGACGCGCCGGTCGAATGATGCAACGCATGGCCCAGCCAGCGGAAGCGCGGATTGTGCAGCAGTCCCCGATGCGCCGTATACTGCACGATGTCATGACCGATGGTCATCAGCACGATGGCGGTAACGGCCCATATCAGACTGATATGCTTCGTGCCCGCAAAAGCGAGCCCCAGTTTTTCGCAGAGCCACATGGCCGGCAGCAGAATGAAAGTCTGATTGAACAGCACGCGCGGAAGAAAGTCGCGATAGGAAAACCGCTCCACGTTGCGCAATTTGTATCGGCGCAGCCAGCCCTTGCGGTCGCACAGCTCGAATACAAATCCGACGCCATGGAACACGACCATGTGACCGGCCCAGACGATGACGGAAAGCGGCAGCGCTGCCAGCAGGAACGAGAGATATGAAGCAGGGTGGGTCATATCTGACGAACCGGTTTTTTTGCCTGCGTACCGAAAACATAATCCCACCACGGCGCGCTTACGCCGAAGGATACGGTATGGTCGCGAAAATGATGATGCATATGACGAAACCGGAGAAATCGCCCCATGGCGGTTCGCGGCTCCGCGTGATGCAGGTGATAGTGCAGCATGTCATAGGCCAGGTAACCGGCGATAAATCCCGTCAGTACAGGCAAACACAGAGCGGGGCCAAATATTGCGCGCAACACGATCCAAGCCATGGTCATGATGGGAATGCTCATCAGCGGCGGCATGACGAGCCGGAGCGGATCGCTCGGATGATCGTGATGAACGCCATGCATCAAAAACTGCGCCCGCTCTCCCATCGGCGTAGCGAAGCGATGATGGAATAGAAAACGATGACCGAAATATTCGACCAGCGTCCAAAGGATGTAGCCGCCCAGAACGCCCGCAGCGATCGTCGCGATGGAGAGAGTTCTTCCCGCCGCGTAGAGCAGCGCGAATAGGAGCGGCAGATACAGGGCAGCCGGCAACAGATGGTGGACGCGTGACAATTTGTCGAGCACCGGGTTCTGGAATAGCCGGGGCGAGGCCGCGAGCGCTGCGCGGCCGGACTCGGAAATGCCGTTGCCGGTGTTCAAGGGAGCAATCCTCGGTTCAGGACAGAGGCATACCGCCCGTGGGCACTCCTTATTCGATCTGGGGAAACAGGGCAATTCGGGCTGGCGCGGGAGCCGTCCTTTCGGGTTAAATTGGGACAGTGGGGCACAGGCTGGTGTGGTGAGACTGCATCGGGTTCGTTGCGGCCCGAGGCAGGAAACGCGGAAACTTCGATAGATCTCATGAAAGCGGTTATCGCTCTATCCACGGCTCTGGCCCTGTCGTTTTCCGCATCTTGGGCCGATGATATCGGCGGAACCGGCCACATTGAGCCGAATGGCGGCGTTGTCCTTCTGAACGGTGTTCAGGGCGCAAGGATTCTTTCGATTTCGGTGCGCCCCGACCAAATGGTCAAACGCGGCGATCTCCTTATGACGCTGGACGACAGCGAGCAGCGCGAGAACACAAAGATCGCGGAACTGTCACTGGACCAGGCCAAGAAGGATGCCGCGCAGGGGCTTGCCGCCGCGCAGGAGGCCGTCAGCATCGACGAGGGACGCTGGAAACGGTCGGAGCGCGATGCAGCCAGCTACCGGGCGATCGGTCCCGACGCGACGTCCGAAAAGCAGGTCGCCGACATGGAACAGGCGGCGAGGGAAGCCCACCAGCAGCTTGACATCGATCAGAAACGGGAAAGCCAGGTTCGTGCCGACAATGCCGCGAATATCACCAGCGCGGAAAAGCGCTTGTTGATCGAGCAACAGAAGCTGGCGCTTTATCGCGTCACGGCGCCGATCGACGGCATGATTCTTCGCATCGATCAGCATGTGGGCGAGAGTGTTGCGGTCACGCCGGCCATCGAAATGGGTGACATTCGTACGATGTATGTCATTTGTCAGGCGTTTCAGGGCGATCTCCTGAAGCTCAGGCCCGGCCTGCGCGCAACAATCAAGAGCAGCGCGTTCGTCAAACCCCTGAAAGGCACTGTCGAGAATGTAGGACGGCTGGTCGATACCAAAGCCCAGCTTGGCGATGTCCGCATCAAACTCGACAATCCGGCCATAGCCAGCAAAGTGGTCGGCATGGAAGTCGAAGTGGAGATCGCGCGTTAGTGCCGGACGATGATCGCTCCCGCATGAACGGGGCCGCAAGATTGCGGGATTTGCTCGCCGATTTGTTTTCCATTTCCGGCCGCGTGCCGGGGATTTCATGTGTGATCATCGCGGGCGCGAATCTTTTGCAGCATCAGCTGAGGCTTGTTGCTGCGCTCGCAGGCGTCGCAGTCGCGCTGTTTCTGTTGACGCTCCAGATTTCGGTACTCGACGCAGCGAAAGCGAAGGTCACGCAGCTTTACGACGATTTCAACTTCGATGTGGCGGCCGTTCCCGACACCTATCAGTTTCTGCTGAATTTCGAGGGTATCGACCGGGTTGTGCTCGATCAGGGACGCGCAACGGGCGACATGGCACAGGCATTTGGGTTGAATGTCGATGTGGTGCACTGGATGCAGTGGCCTTCCAAGAAATTGGCCTATCTGTTTCTTATCGGCCTCGACAATCCAGGCACCTTCGTTCGTGACCCGCTGATCCGCAACGGTGTGAATGACCTTGTTTCGTCGCATTCGTTGATGATCGACGACTACTCTCAATCCGATATCGGTCCGCTATCGACAGGAACCACCGCCAAGATCGGCGAGGAGCTGGAGACGATCGACGGTCATTTCAAATTGGGATTGTTCTTTTACGGCGAAGGCAGCGGCATTGTCCGCAATACCGATTTTCCACGTCTCACGGATAGAGATCCGACCAAGGTCAGTATCGCACTGTTTCAGGTGCGCCACGGCGTGACTCCGGAAAAGGCCAAGAAAGATCTGGAAGCGATCGTGCCGGAGCACACGCTCGTATATACGCGCGACGAGTTGCTTCAACAGGAGCGCGATTATTTTCTCACCGTACGGCCGGTCGGCATCATGATCTATATCAGCATGCTGATCGCCTGCCTTGTCGGCACTGTCATCATCGTTCAGGTACTATCGACGGAAGTCGCCAATCGCATGAAGGAATATGCGGTCCTGAAAGCAATGGGTTCGAGCCCTGCATTTGTTTACGGGATTGGCGTTACGCAATCGGTTCTGGTCGGCCTGGGCGGATTGCTACCCGCGCTGCTGATCGCCGGCATCGTGCTCTGGTACATCGAATACCGCACGCATCTGGAGTCCGCGATCGGCTTTGTCGTGCTCGGGAAAATGCTAGCCATTACGTTCGTGGCATCCATCTGTGCCGCCGCCGCCGTTCTGGGACGGGTGCAGCGTGCCGACCCCGCGGCCCTTTACTGATGCTGCTGCCCCGTCTCGATCTCGGCCTCAGGCTGATGCTGCATAACAGGCTGCGCCTGCTCATTGCGTCGGCCAGCGTCGCCATGGGCGTTGTCATCGTGTTCGTCGAATTGGGGCTGTTGCTCGGAATGCTCGATGCCCAGTCGATCATTGCCAATCTTGTGCGCGGCGATCTCCTGATCATGAACATCGCCCGGATCAATCTTCACCGATGGGACAAGATCGATCTCGTTCGTATTCGGCAGGCCGCGGCTGTGCCGGGCGTTGCGCGCGTGACTCCGCTCTACGAAGACCATGTCGGTATGCGTGACAATTCGGACAAGCGAGTCCGGCGCATTATTCTGTACGCCTTTCCGCCGGATGACATTCCGTTCAAGCTCGCCAATCCGGCCGCCATTTCACACGCGCTGAAAATCTCGCACGGGTTTCTCTACGACAGTCTCTCGCGCCCAATTTTCGGCAAAGTTGCAGCCGGAGATGATATTCAGATCGACACGGTTCCGCTGCGCGTCGGCGGCTTCGTCCGTATCGGGGCGGATATCGTGAATGACGGCAACATACTGATGAGCGATGGAGACTGGGTGGCGCGGCTGCCCGAATCCAAACCGCTCATGGGCCTGATCTATCTGAAGCCGGGCGCGTCGGTCGATGCCGTACGCCAGCGTATTCTGGCGGACCTTCCGCCGGACGTAACAGTTTTGACGCCCGCCGAGGCGGCACGGCGGGAAAGCCTGTATACATTGCGTTCGGCACCCGTTGGCCTGCTGTTCGCAATCGGCATGCTGGCGGGGCTGGTGATCGGCACCATCAATTGCTACCAGGTTTTGTATAACGAAATCACCGATCACCTGCCGCAATTCGCTACGCTGAAAGCCATGGGATTTTCAAACCTTTTCCTGCGCCGCATCATATTGGGCCAGGCGACGATCCTGTCGATCGCAGGGTTTGCAACGGGCCTCGTTTTCGCATGGCTCGCCGACCGTTACATCGCCGGCCAAACCATGCTTCCCATCCATGTCGGCCTAATATCCGGTCTGATTGTTTGCTTTTTCACCTTCATCATGTGCATGGGAGCCGGGCTCATCGCGATCAGGCGTGTCGCGGTCGCCGATCCCGCGGCATTGTATTGAGCCCCTCCGTGAGTGAACTGGAACGTCCGCGACTTTCATCGGGCAGTGCCCCCGTGGTGGTCGCACGCAACGTCAGCCACGCCTTCGATACCGGCGCTGCGCGCAAAGAAGTCCTCCACGATGTCGACTTCACTTTGCAGCGCGGGGAGTTTGTTATCCTCACCGGTCCGTCCGGTGCGGGCAAAACAACGCTGATGACGCTCATCGGTGCGCTGCGCTCCTTGCAATCCGGCAGTATCCTTGTACACGGCACGGAACTGGCGGGAATAAAGGCGGCGGGGCAGCGTGAAATCCGCCGCCGGATCGGGTTCATCTTTCAGGACCATAATCTGTTCGATGCCCTGACGGCGTTTCAGACGCTCTCACTTGCAATGGAAGTCTCCGGCAAACGGCCACCACGCAGTGAGGCGCGGCGGCGCGCCGCCGAATTGCTCGCCAAGCTTGGGATGGAAGCCTATCTCGATTCCAAACCGCGCCAGATGTCTACGGGCCAGAAACAGCGCATTGCAATTGCGCGCGCGCTCATCAACGAACCGCCCATCATCATCGCCGACGAGCCCACGGCTTCCCTCGATGCCCAGACTGCAGGTCTCGTTATCAAACTGCTTCGGAACCTGGTGGAAATTGGAGGTGCCTCCATCCTGATGGTCACGCATGACAACCGCATATTTTCGGCTGCCGATCGAGTGATGAACATGATCGACGGCCGTATCGCGATGCCACAGTGAGCAAGAATTATTTTCCGCGATTTGTTATCTGGCACCGCGCCCGTCGGGCTGCGGAAGCAGGAATTGTGCTCTGCTTTCTCCTGTCAGCGACGGGTGGACTGCAATACGCACACGCGCAGGACGCACAGACGATCAGTCTTTCCGACTCGGTTCGCGATGTGTTGAGAACCGACAATGATGCAATCCGCCTTCAGGATGAGAGGGTAAAAACGGCCGCGTCGCATGTGCAGGAAGCTGCGGGCACATTCGACTGGACGGCCCAGGCGCAGGGCGGATGGCAGGCGCTGTATGTCCCACGCTCGGTCTACTCGCCAGTAATTCCCGGGAAGGGGATACTCACGAACAATACCGATATCCTGAACGCATATTATTACTCCCTGAGCATCGGGCGCGAGTTCCGCAACGGCATCCAGATTGCGCCGGGCGTGACGGCCTATCCAAGCACCAGCGGCGCGACCACCGCGCAGACATTTGGACTGACGGCATTACGACCGAGCTTTGGACTGCGAATTCCGTTGCTGCAGGGATTGGGCGAGGAAGCCGCCGATGCTGCAGAACTTGCCGCCAAGGCAACTCTGGTTGGTACGCGCTTCGATCGGGATTATGCCATTGCGCATACTGTGCATGACATGATCCAGATTTATTGGCGCTGTCTGGCGGCCGACGAGGTCGCAAAGATTTCCGCGCAATCGCTTCGCGACGGCGAGGAATATTCCAATTCGCTGAAAGCGCAGGCGGATCGTGGTCTTGTCGAACCGTCCGTTGCGCAGACCTATATCGCCGCCAACGCGACGCGGCAGATTACATTGAGGCAGAATGAAGATGCTGCGCGCTCATGCGACCGCGATCTCGCAGTGGCAACTCGCGGGGAAGCGGTTGGACCGCAGCCGGCGCCGGCCGGTGCGTTGCCGGACATGACCAAAGTCGATGCGGCGGTTGCAGGACTCAGCGAAGCGGCACTCGACGATGTGGCTTTGAACAATCGTTCGGATCTCAAAGCTGCCCGGCAATACATAGCAGCTGCGCTTTCAAGCCGTCGCGGTGCGGAGGATGCAAAATCTCCCGTTCTGACGCTCCAGGTAGATCCCACCCGCGCTATTGTGGTGTACTCGCAGAGTTTGGAGAACAATACGGCCGAGGGACATGCGGCCGAGGCGCTTTCCGATGAGAGACAATCCGAAGTGGCGTTGCATCAGCTGGAAACGCAGGTTCAGGTCGATATCACCGATTGCGTGCGTAATCTGAGATCGGCGCTTGCCGAGTGGAAGACGGGCGCGAAAGCTCAACAACAAACAGAGCTTGCCGCGGAAAGCGACGAAAAACGCGCACGGTTCGGCGTCATCGACCGGCGCGTCGTGCTCACCACCAAGGATCAGCTGACGCAAATTAGAACCGATGTCGTCAACGCCGAACTGCTTTTCGCCTCGAACATGGCCATGTTGCGGCTGGTGACCGGTACGGTGCACCCGGAACAGGAAACACCGGCGTCAACGATCGGTCTCTTTACGAGCCTGCCGGACTAGCACTCGGTCCGCTGCCTATGGGCACTGCGCGAAGACAGCGGCCCGACGGCGGATCCACGTTGTCGAGATGCGGCACAACTTCGCCCGCGCCGCCATCACACGCCATCCAGCGAAACTGATGTTTGGCGCCTTGCTCCGAAAGATTTTTGTCGTTGATCAGGGCGCTGAACCCGTTTGCGGCGACGCTGCCCGAAACGCTCGCATGATGACAGGCCGTGAGCGGGTTCGCATCGCTCATCTCGCAATAGGAGAATTGCAACGCTTTGCCGCAACTGTTCTGGAAGCCCCAATATTCGCCATTGATTGTGACGGTGAGGCATTGGGATGCGTTCGGTATGTCTTGCGCGCTTGGCAACGGAGAAATAGGAGCGGGCGAGGGCATTTGCGCAGCCGTCGCATCACTGCCGAACGTAATATTCTGGATGGGTTTTGCGGCCGTTTCGGGTTCGTAAGGCGCGTCGATCAGATGAACCGGCGAATCTTTTACCGGAATTGCCTGTAGAGCATGCGCCGGATTGTTGCTGTCTGGCGTGGCGCTCCGGATCGATACGGGAGTTTGATGCACCGCCGGCTGTGGTGCGGGTGACGCGGTGAGTGTCGCGGCTGCAGTTGCCGAGATGGTCGGTGTAACGCTGGTTACAAATCCGCCGCCGCAGCTTTGCGCTCCTGCGTGAACCGCATGATGTTTTTTCGGCGCTTGCACCGCACTCACGCCGAGCCTGCTGGCATATTCTTCGACGGCTGCTTTTTTCTCGTCCTGGCTGAAGACGTGCCCGTCGGGGTACCAGGCCGTACAAACGGAATTCCCGTCCGGGCCGCGCGACCTCAGCAACAACCCGCCGGATGGCCCCGGCTTCATCACTTCCGTCTTTCCGTCGATATAATTTGTGTCGATTTCGTCGCCGTCGGCGCGGAACAAACCGATCGCCGAGGATTCATTCGATACCGTGCCGATCCGTTCGTTCATGAACGCAAAGGATGTTTGCTGGGCAACTCCGGTCGGAAGGGTCACGATGCGCGTCAGACCGCCTTCACCTTGGCTGAGATCGATTGTCGATCCATCGACGGCGCTTAAAGTCTTTCCAACATAATCATGAAGCGGCAATTGGGACGCCGGAGCTTCCGTATGCGTGTCCTGCGGCGTCGCGACCGCAGGAACAAAATGCGGTGCGGGTGCAACGTCGCTGGCAAGGGCAACTTGCGGCACCGGCGCGATCGGCGCCGGAATGGCTGCGGCTACAGCCGCGCCCGCGCTATTGGTCTGTGCAGTGGTTGTTACATCCTGCGGGGCAGGCGCCCCGTCTTTCCACAGTCCCTCATATTTGTGGCCATTCGCCCAGATTTCCGTTCCCTGCCCGTTGGATTTTCCGTCTTTCCATTCGCCATCGTAACGGTCGCCGTTCGCCCAGATAACACTGGCTTTTCCGTTCAACGCGCCCGATTTCCACTGGCCGCTGATCTTGTCACCCGTCGCCGAGACGAAGTTTCCAGCATCGTCAAATTGTCCACCGGATTGGCCGCCATCATATTTGGAACCGTCCGACCAGGACGCAGACACATGCCCCGGCATCAAAGCGCCGCTGTTGAACGTACCGGTGATGGTTTCGAGGATGTGGCCGTCATTGACGAAGGACAAAGTGCCGGGGCCGTTGATCATTCCGGCAACGCAAGCGCCTTGCCATTGCACGCTGTCGCCCTGATCGAAATCCGCATCAAGCGCACGGCAATTCGTGCGCGGATCGGTCACCCATTGTTGTTGGCTAGCGTCGGCGGCGCCCGGACTGCGCGGTGCCAGAGAACCCATCGCAGCGTTTGCGGTGTCCGTGAATGCACATGCCCATAGCGCCGCTCCGAGGCCAAGCGCCACTTTTCCAACCCGCGACATGTTCTGATCCCTATCCGGGCCGCTTTTGCGCCCTTTGCCCGTAAAGAGATGTTCCAACTTGTGGCTGTAGAGAGCAATTCGTTCCTGACTCCATCGCTAACGAACACTTTCCAGACAGTTCAATTTCGCGTTCGGATGGATGCGGAACGATTAATCCAGACTCGTTTTAGGCTGCTTCCGGCTGGGTTTCGGTATTTGGAGTGGATCCACCGGTACGCCGCGCCCACACTCTTCGGCAATAAAGCCGGAATCTGTCGAGATAGAGATAAACGATCGGCGTTGTGAACAAAGTGAGAAGCTGGCTCACCATCAATCCGCCGACAATGGAAATGCCCAAAGACTGGCTGAATCCCGATCCCATGCCGAGCGCCAGCGGCAGCGAGCCCAATATGGCGGCGAAGGTCGTCATCATGATGGGCCGGAATCGCATCAGGCAGGCTTTGTGAATGGCGTCGCGCGGCGAGAGCCCTTCCTTGCGCTCCGCCTCAAGTGCGAAATCGATCATCATGATCGCATTCTTCTTGACGATGCCGATCAGGAGCAGAACGCCGATCAACGCCATGAGCGTGAAATCGGTTTTGGTGATCAGCAATGCGAGCAGTGCGCCGACGCCGGCGGAGGGCAGGGTGGACAGAATCGTCAGCGGGTGGACGTAACTTTCATAAAGTATTCCGAGAACGATATAGACCGCGCAAATCGCCGCCAGGATAAGAAGCGGTTCGTCACTCATCGAGTTCTGATAGACGAGCGCGTTTCCGGCAAAGCCGCCATGAATCGAAGCCGGAACGCGAAGCTGCAGCATGGTGCGCTGGATGGCTTCGACCGCGCTTTGCAGCGAGCCGTGTTCGGGAAGATTGAACGAGAACGTAGTGGCCACGAACGGCCCCTGATGATTCACGGACAAAGGCGTGTTGCCGCGGTTGAAACTGCTGAATGCCGACAACGGCACCATGGTTTCCTGCGACGTACTCACGGCGGCGCCCGTCGACGCGCTGCCGCGGCCGCTATTTGTGAGTGCGTTGAGGGCCTGGTTCCGGACAACGTTGGCTGCCACTGCCGCCGCGGTCGGCGCTGTTGTCGTTGTAAGCTGCACGGTCCCGGCGACCGCGCCGGTCGATTGCGTGCCCGATGCCGTGCCGGCGGATGTACTCACATAGATATCGTTCAGCGATGCCGGGCTTTGCCAGAACTCCGGTGCGACGCCCATCACGACCTCATACTGATTGAGGTCGTTGTAGATCGTCGAAACCTGGCGCTGGCCGAAAGCGTCGTACAGCGTGCTGTCAATCTGCGAGGTGGTCAGCCCAAGCCGTGAAGCGGTGGCTCTGTCGATCGTCAGATTCGCTTCCAGCGCTGCCGGGTCTTCGTCGGAATTCACGCCCGAAAGTTCGGGCACGTCTTGCAGCGCCTGCGTGATCTTCGGCAGCCATTGCCGCAATTCGTCGAGCGTGTCTGCCTCAAGTGTGTATTGATAGGCGCCTGCGCCCTGGCGTCCGCCGACGCGGAAACTTCCCGCATTCTGAAGCCGAAGATCCGCCCCCGCCAGGCGGTTCAGTTTCTTGCTCAGCCTTATCACAGCCTGATCGGTCGAGATTTTGCGCTGATCCATGGGCTTGAGCTGCACGAACACGCTGCCCGAATTGACCGCGCTGCCGCCCGGACCCCCGCCACTGCCGCCTCCGGTGAAGCCGGTCACGTTCTGGACTGCCGGATCGTGCGCGATCGTGGTGACGAATTCCTCGAACTTCTTTTCCATAAGCTGGAAGGAAATACTCTGATCGGCAACGATCTTGCCGAACATTTCTCCCGTGTCTTCGTCGGGGAGGAAACCTTTCGGGATGATCACAAACAAATAGAAATTGAGAAAGATCGTAACGGCGAGTGCCAGCATCACCATCAGGGGATGCCGCAAGGATGCGGTCAGCGACCGGTCGTATAGCCGGCGCATGCCGTCGAAGGCGGATTCCGCCGCCCAGAGAATGCGGCCCTGTTTCTTTTCGGCGTCTTCGTGCCGCGGCAGATAGCGGCACAACATAGGGGTCGTCGTCAGTGAAACGACAAGGGAAACCAGGATCGCGATGGACAGCGTCATCGCGAATTCGAAGAAGAAACGCCCGACGATGCCGCCCATGAGCAGGATGGGAAGAAACACTGCGATCAGCGACAGGCTCATGGAAATGACCGTGAAACCCACTTCGCGCGCGCCTTGAACGATTGCCTGCGCGCGGGGCATCCCCGCCTCGATATGCCGCGAAACATTCTCCAGAACGACGATCGCATCGTCGACGACGAAGCCCGTCGCGACCGTCAGCGCCATGAGCGAAAGATTGTCGAGCGAGAAGCCCAACAGATACATCACGCCGAACGTACCGACGAGCGACAACGGCACGGCGATACTCGGGATCATCGCGGCGCGCCCGTTCCGCAGGAACAGGAATACGACAAGGATGACGAGTGCGATGGACAGCATCATCGTGCGTTCGACATCACGCAGCGATGTCCGAATGGATGTCGTGCGGTCGTTGGCGACGATCAGCTGGATCGACGGCGGAAGTGCGGCCTGGAGCGCCGGCAGGGCCGCACGGACCCTGTCGACTGTCTCGATCATGTTGGCGCCGGGCTGGCGATAAAGAATGACCAAAATCGCCGGTACGCCATTGGTGAGACCGATATTGCGAATATCCTCGACGCCGTCATAGACCCTAGCGACATCGGAGAGCCTGACGGGCGCGCCGTTGCGATAGGCGACAACGAGCGGGCGAAACTGGGCTGCGTTGGTGGATTGGTCGTTTGTGTAGACCTGATATTGGAGCGGCCCGTGG
>DASXXW010000087.1:0-5555 GCA_036502865.1 Rhizomicrobium sp. | reverse complement strand
GCGTTCATCAATGCACGCCTGATCGACCCGGCTGGTGATCTCGATCAATCTGGAGCGCTGTTGGTCGAAAGCGGACAGATACGCGCATTCGGTCCACGGCTGTTTAACGACGGATTGCCGGACGATGCCGTTGTTGTGGATTGTGACGATCGGGTGCTCTCACCGGGACTGATAGATATGCGGGTGTTCACGGGCGAGCCCGGCAGCGAACATCGCGAGACATTGGAATCGGCGAGCCGGGCGGCAGCCGCGGGCGGCGTTACAACAATGGTTGTGATGCCGAACACGGAACCCGTGATCGACGAGCCCTCTTTGGTGGATTTCATTCATCGCCGCGCGGCCGCAACAGCTTGTGTGCGCGTGCTGCCCATGGCGGCGCTCACCCGGCATCTCGCCGGCGAAACCATGACCGAGATCGGTTTGCTGAAAGAGGCCGGAGCCGTTGCCTTCACGGATGCAGACCGCACGATCGCGAACGCGCGGGTGATGCGCCGCGCTCTCGCCTATGCCGCGAACTACAGCGCACTTGTCGTCGGTCACGCGGAAGATCCCGAATTGGCTCGCGGCGCAGCGATGAACGAAGGCGAATTTGCCACTCGCCTCGGCATTCCTGCGGAACCCGCAATAGCAGAAACATTGATTGTCGAGCGCGACATTCGCCTCGTCGAGCTGACTGGCGCCCGGTATCACTTCGGACAAATTTCCACGCGTGCTTCACTGGAAGCCATTGTAGCTGCAAAGGCGCGCGGTTTACCGATTACCTGCGGCGTCTCGGCCCATCACCTCACGCTCAACGAACTGGATGTCGGCCCCTATCTCACTTTCCGCAAAGTGAAACCGCCACTTCGCGCGGAATCCGACCGGATGGCGATGATCGAAGGCGTCGCTTCCGGAGCGATCGATGTCATCGTGTCCAGCCATGATCCCCAGGCGGCCGATACCAAACGGCAGACCTTCGCGCAGGCGGCTTTCGGAGCGGTCGGTCTGGAAACGCTACTACCGGCGGCTCTGCAACTGTATCACAATGAACACGCGGGATTTCCGGACATCCTCGAACGTTTGACTGCCTCACCCGCTCGCGTTTTGGGCCTCGATGGCGGTCAACTGGCAAAGGGCGCGCGTGCCGATCTCATTATCTTCGATCCGGACGAATTGTTTCGCGTGGATCCCAAACTTCTGCATTCCCGTGCGCGCAACACGCCGTTTGAAGGAAGAACTTTCGAAGGCCGCGTGCATCGCACCTATGTAAACGGAACATGCGTCTACAATCGCGAAGCGACGCGGCCCTTCCATGTTTGACGCAAGCCCCGTGCCTGTTCTGGGTGCGGTCTTCCTGTTTGGTTATGTGCTGGGTTCGATTCCGTTCGGGCTCGTGTTCTCATGGATCGCCGGCGCGGGCGATGTACGCAAAATTGGCTCCGGCAATATCGGCGCGACCAATGTATTACGCACGGGGAAACGCTGGGCCGCGCTTGCAACACTTATTTTCGATGGTGGCAAGGGCGCCTTGGCCGTAATCCTCGCCGGACATTATTTCGGCCCGCTGGCCGCGGCCATCTCGGGCTTCGGCGCATTTCTGGGTCATGTATTTCCCGTGTGGCTTCGCTTTCGCGGCGGCAAAGGCGTTGCCACGTTCTTCGGTGTTCTGCTTGCGCTTGAATGGCCTGTCGGCCTGCTTGCATTGGCGACCTGGCTTGTGGTCGCGCTTCTATCGCGCCTTTCTTCCCTCTCCGCGCTTACAGCAGCTGCACTCGCTCCAATCTACATGATGTTGTTCCACCAACGGCTTTATGCGTGGCTTGCTCTCCTGTTGGCCCTGCTGATTTTTATCACCCACCGCGAAAACATCAGGCGTCTTCTAGCCGGCCGCGAACCCCGAATTGGCGCCAAGACGTAATAAATTGGTCTCGATCAGCAATCAATTCCACCGACGGCGAAGTTTCGCGACAAGTCGCCTTTGCTACTCACCATCCACCTCTATAAGTGACAACGAATAAGGGGATACTCAGGGCAAATATACGCGTGGAACGTCAGTCCCTCTCCTTCTCCGAGCGATTGGCGTGGCTGAGGCTCGCACGGACGCAAAATGTCGGCCCTGTTACTTTCGCGGCCCTGATCGATCGATTCCATTCGGCATCCGCAGCTCTCAGGGAATTGCCGCGACTTGCGCGGCGTGGCGGCGCGTCTGGCAATCTGCGTCTTTTTGGCGAAAAGGATGCAGAAAGCGAGCTCGAGGCTATTGCAAAGACGGGCGCGCGTATGATCGCGTCCTGCGAACCCGAATTCCCTGCGGGACTGGCCGCGCTCGAGGCGCCGCCGCCGATCATAGTAACACTTGGGCGACCCGAAATTTTATCGCGCGAAATGATTGCCGTTGTTGGCGCACGCAATGCTTCGGCGCTCGGGCGAAAATTCGCTGCGGAGTTGTCGACAGATCTCGGCAATGCAGATTTGGTAGTCGTTTCGGGATTGGCCCGGGGCATTGATACGGCCGCGCATGAAGGCGCGCTTGCAAACGGCACCATAGCGGTGCTCGCAGGCGGCGTGGATGATATCTATCCTCCCGAGAACGCACGCCTTTATGAGCGCATTGCGCAGGAAGGCGTTGTCATTTCTGAAATGCCAATCGGGCAGAAGCCTCAGGCCAAGCATTTTCCGCGACGTAACCGGATTATCTCCGGCTTGGCTCGCGGCGTGGTGATTGTTGAAGCTGCCGAAGGATCCGGGTCGTTGATCACAGCAAATTTTGCGCTGGAACAGGGACGCGAGGTTTTCGCCGTTCCCGGTTCCCCGCTCGACCCGCGTGCCAGAGGCACCAACCGACTGCTGCGCGAGGGCGCAACACTTATTGAGTCAGCAGCGGACGTTGTGGATGCTTTGCGGCCTCTCATTGGCGGCGGATTTTGCGAACCCGACAAGGCTCCGAACAGCTGGCAGGTCGTCGATGACGAAAGCATTGACGAAGATGTTCGGCTTCGGGTCGAGCAGCTTCTTGGACCCTCCCCCATTACCGTCGACGAACTGATCCGGCAGAGCGGCTCACCGGCAGCCATGGTCCAATCCGTTCTTTTAGAATTGGAGCTTGCAGGGCGCCTATACCGCGAGTCGGGCAATCGCGTTGCCTTGGGCTGAACTAGGCAGATCACCCGGAATGCTGGACCAAATGCGCTCTTAGGTTGTAAATCATGGTTAATTGAATAGAATTACAATTAAAAGTATAGTGTTGGGCTCCCACCCGCATTGACACCCCCGAACCGCGCCCCTATCTGCGCCCCCGTCACATTTCCCGGATAAGGATTCGCTCCCCGGGTTGAACCCTTCACGCAGAATCCCCCCTCATGAACGTCCTCGTCGTCGAGTCCCCGGCCAAAGCCAAGACCATCAATAAGTATCTTGGCTCCGGCTATAAGGTCTTGGCGAGTTTCGGCCATGTCCGTGATCTCCCGTCCAAGGACGGCTCTGTAAAGCCGGACGAAGATTTCGCGATGACCTGGGAAGTGGACGCCCGCGCCCAGAAGCGGATCAAAGAGATCGCGGACGCAGTCAAGAAGGCCGACAAGCTTATCCTCGCCACCGACCCGGACCGTGAGGGCGAAGCCATTTCCTGGCACGTCCTGCAGGTTCTCAAACAGAAGCACGCACTCGGACACGCACATGTAGAGCGTGTGGTCTTCAACGCCGTCACGCGCTCCGCCATTCTGGAAGCCATCGCCAACCCGCGCGCAATCAACGAAGAACTCGTCGATTCCTATCTGGCGAGACGGGCGCTCGATTATCTCGTGGGCTTTACGCTTTCGCCTGTGTTGTGGCGCAAGCTGCCTGGCGCGCGCTCGGCCGGGCGCGTCCAGTCGGTGGCGCTCAGGCTCGTCTGCGAACGCGAAGATGAGATCGAGGCATTCAAAGCCCAGGAATATTGGACCGTTGACGCCGACCTTCGGGCGCCGACCGGCTCGTTCTCCGCACGCCTGACCCACCTCGATGGCAAGAAGCTTGAGAAACTCTCGCTTGGCACCGAAACCGATGCGAAACGCGCGGTCGAAGCCATCAAGGCGCACCAATTCGCCGTTGGCGAAATCGAGATCAAACCCGTCAAACGTCACCCTGCTCCACCCTTCATCACGTCGACCCTGCAGCAGGAAGCTTCGCGAAAGCTTGGCTTCGCCGCCAAGCGCACCATGCAGGTCGCGCAGCAGCTTTACGAAGGAGCGGATGTGGGCGGAGAGACGGTCGGACTCATTACTTATATGCGTACCGACGGCGTGCAGATGGTCGGCGAGGCGATCGGAGAGGCGCGCCAGCTGATCGGCGACAATTACGGCGCCCGTTACCTGCCCGGTGCGCCGCGCGTCTATACAAGCCGTGCCAAGAATGCGCAGGAAGCGCATGAGGCCATCCGGCCAACGAGCTTTGCGCGCCTGCCGGATGAAGTATCGAAATATCTCGAGACCGATCAGGCGCGGCTCTACGAACTGATCTGGAAACGCGCGCTCGCAAGCCAGATGGAAAGCGCCGAACTTGAGCGCACTACCATCGATGCGGTTTCGGGCGATCGAAAGATCACTTTGCGCGCCACGGGCACGGTTACGCTGTTCGACGGCTTCCTCACACTCTATCAGGAAGGCAAAGACGACGAAGCTGACGAGGACGGCGCAAAGCTTCCCAAGGTGGCGCAAGGCGACGGGCTCGATGTCGAGACAATCACGCCCGCGCAACATTTCACCGAGCCGCCGCCGCGTTACTCCGAAGCGAGCCTTGTCAGAAAACTCGAAGAGCTCGGCATAGGCCGCCCTTCTACTTACGCTACCATTCTCTCTGTGTTGCGCGACCGTGCCTATGTACGCATGGAGCGCAATCGTTTCATCCCGGAAGATAAGGGCCGCATTGTCACGAGCTTCCTGAAGAGCTTCTTCAGCCGTTACGTCCAGTATGATTTCACGGCCGACCTAGAGGAGAAGCTCGACGAAGTTGCCGATGGCAGCCTAGCCTGGAAGCAGCTCCTCAGGGATTTCTGGAAAGATTTCTCGGCAGCGATCGACGAAACAAAAGAGTTGCGCGTCTCGGAAGTGATTTCCGAACTCGATGAGATGCTGGGTCCGCACATCTTTCCGGCAAAAGCCGATGGAGAAGATCCGCGGCGCTGCCCGAATTGCGACAATGGGCGGCTCAGCCTGAAGCTCGGCCGTTTCGGTTCATTCATCGGCTGCTCGAACTATCCGGAATGCCGTTACACGCGGAAGCTGGGGCAGAGCGAAAGCGAAGCGGCAAGCGGCCAGCCACTGACTTTGGGCGAAGATCCGCAGACGGGCGAACCTATCACCGTGCGTAGCGGAAGGTTTGGGCCCTATGTGCAGCGCGGTGAAGGCGACAAACCCGCGCGTGCAAGCATTCCCAAGGGCACCGATGCGTCCGCGGTCGATTTCGAACTGGCATTGAAGCTGTTGTCTCTGCCGCGTGAAGTCGGGAAACATCCGGAGACTGGGGAATCCATCACCGCGAATTTCGGGCGTTATGGACCCTATGTTGCCCATCAAGGACAATACGCGTCATTGGATGAT
>DASXXW010000086.1:0-5918 GCA_036502865.1 Rhizomicrobium sp. | reverse complement strand
CAAACAGCTTCTGCGGATCGAGACCCAGTTTCTCGGCAAGTACAAAAGCCTCGCACGTACCGATCATCGAAATCGCGAGCAGCATATTGTTGCAGATCTTCGCAGCCTGCCCTGCACCGGCATTACCCGCGAGAACGATGCGCTTGCCCATTTGTTCCAAAACGGGCTTTGCGCGCTCGAAGGCCTTTTCGGAGCCTCCGCACATGAAAGTCAGCGTGCCCGCCTCGGCCCCTCCCACGCCACCGGACACGGGTGCATCGAGAAAATCGAATCCAGCTTCACTGGCAACATCATGTACGGCGCGCGCCGAATCGACATCGATGGTCGAACTATCGATGAGCAAAGTGCCGGATTTGGCGTGCGCGAGTATTCCATTCTCGAGATACACGCGGCGAACATGGCCGCCCGCGGGAAGCATGGTAATTACGACATCGACATCCTTCACGGCATCGATCATCGACGAAGCTTTTTGGGCGCCGGCATTCACGACCGGTTCCAGAACCGTAGCGCTGAGGTCGAAGGCAATAACGGAATGTCCCGTACGGAGCAGATTGCGCGCCATCGGGCCGCCCATATTGCCCACTCCGATAAAAGCGATACTGGTCATACAAGCTCTCCATTCGAACGGGGCAAACGGTCTGCGTTCGCGCAACCTGTCAAGAAACAAAAATAGATAATCACAACTCCAGCTCGCGATCGCCCAGCGGCGCAAAATGAGCGTCAACCGCGGAGTCACTCACTTCCGGCAACGTATTGGGGCGCCAGTCAGGTTTGTTGTCCTTATCGATAATCGCCGCGCGCACGCCTTCATAGAAGTCGTGTCCCGCCATGACGCGATTAACCATCCGGAATTCCATCCGCATGCAATCGTCGAATTCGAGCGCGCGCCCCTCACGCAACTGGCGGAAGCTGACCTTCTGGCTGATCGGCGATTTCATCCGGATCGTCGTCGCCGTCAGCGGCCCCCAGGCGCCGTCGTCCTCGTCCAGCGCGGCCAGAATGGCCTCAACGGATTGATGCGCAAAACAGCGGTCGAGGGTTTCAAGATGTTCCGCGAGTGCGGGCCTGCCTGGTTCGCCGGTCAGCCCGGCAAGCGCCTCTTCCGGCGTGTGGTCGGCAGCAAGGCGGTCGATCAATGTTTCCCAATGCGCGGTTGGAACGACATGCGTGCCGATGTTTGCATGCATCATGTCGGGCGTTTTCAGCCGCGCGCCCGTCAGCGTGAGATACATGCCCAATTCTCCCGGCATACGCGGCAGAAAATAACTTCCTCCCACATCGGGAAACATCCCGATCCCCGTTTCCGGCATGGCAAACATCGCACCCATATCCACGACACGGTGGCTGCCATGGATCGAAACACCCACGCCGCCGCCCATGACTATGCCGTGCAGAAGCGCGATGTATGGCTTTGGGTAGTGCTTGATGCGCGCATTCAGCCGGTATTCGTTGCGATAGAAATCCGTGGCCTGCGCACCGCCTTTTTTTCCCGCCTCGTACAGTGCACGAATGTCTCCGCCCGCGCAGAATGCCCGCTCACCCGTTCCGCGAATAACAATGGCCTTGATCCAATCGTCATCGCGCCATCGCACCAATTGCGCATCCATCGCGATGCACATGGCCTGCGTGAGCGAGTTGAGCGCCTTCGGACGATTGAGAGTGATCAGGCCGAGCGCGCCGCGCTGCTCAAAAAGAACCTCATCGGTTTCGGTATTACTCATTGCCGAAACATCTCCCGCGCGATGATCACACGCATGATTTCGTTGGTACCTTCGAGAATTTGATGAACGCGCAGATCGCGCAAATGCCGTTCGGCGGGGAAATCCTTGAGATAGCCGTAACCGCCATGAAGCTGAAGCGCGTGGTTGGCGATTTCGAATCCGGTATCGCTGGCGAGGCGTTTTGCCATCGCGCACAGCATCGTGGCCCGCGGTTCACGGCGATCCAATGCGGAGGCCGCACTTCGGATCATCAGGCGAGCCGCTTCCAGATTCGTCGCCATATCGGCCAGTTTGAACTGCGTGGCCTGAAACTCCGAAATCGGCCTTCCGAATTGTTTGCGATCATGAACATAGGTTTTTGCTTCTTCGAGGGCGGCGCGCGCGGTGCCCACTGAACACGCACCAATGTTGATACGCCCACCATCGAGGCCCATCATCGCGATGCGAAAGCCCTCGCCTTCTGCGCCAATCCGGTTGGCAACAGGGACGCGGCAATTGTCGAACTGTACCAGGGCCGTCGGTTGATTTTTCCAGCCGAGTTTCTTCTCAAGCTTGCCGAAGGAAAGCCCCGGCGTTCCCTTTTCAACGACGATACAAGAAATGCCCTTCGGCCCGTCTTCGCCTGTCCGCACCATGCAGACATAGACATCCGACGTTCCGGCTCCGGAAATGAACGCCTTGGTGCCGTTCAGGACGTAGTGATCGCCGTCGCGAACGGCGCGCGTCCTGAGCCCTGCCGCATCCGACCCCGATCCGGGCTCGGTCAGGCAATAGCTCGCAATGTGTTCCATGGTCGTGAGCTTAGGAAGAAAATGCTGCCGTTGCGCGTCATTCGCGAAACGATCGATCATCCACGATGCCATATTGTGAATGGAGATGAATGCCGCCGTCGACGTGCAACCCGCCGATAGCTCTTCGAAGATGATGGCCGCATCCAGACGCCTCATCTCGGAACCGCCGACATCCGATTTGACGTAAATCGCTGCGAAACCCAATTCGGCCGCTTCGCGCATGACGTCGACGGGGAAATGTTCCTGCTCGTCCCACTCCGCCGCATGCGGCGCGAGTTTATCCACCGCAAAGCGCCGAGCAGCAGCTTCTACCGCGCGCTCGTCCTCGTTCAGCTCGAAATCCATGCCACCTCGCTTCCGGGCGCCTAGATGAACCAGCACGGCAAATTTGCCAAGCGGACGCGCGCTGGGCCGGGCCAAGTCCTCGTTGACAGGAGCCGGCATGGACACCTAATCGGGACGTATGACCCAGATGCGGCGAAATCGGGAGCCGGCAGCACTTTCGGCCCGGCGGGTTGGTGCCCGAGAAATCCTCGGTGTGCGTTCGGCATTGGCGCGGTACTGAGCGATGCGACCCTCTTTTCCGGAAATCCGCATGCGGCGCTTACGGCAGCACGCATGGACTCGCAACCTCGTCGCCGAAAACACTCTATCGGCCGCGGATTTCATCTGGCCCATCTTTCTCATTGAAGGCGAAAAGCGTAGCGAATCGATTGGCGCGATGCCGGGCGTTGAACGTTTGACAATCGATCGCGCCGTGCTGGCGGCTCAGGAAGCTGCGCGGCTTCGTATTCCCGCACTGGCTCTTTTTCCGAGCACGGAATCGCATCTCAAGAGCGAGGACGGGCGTGAAGCATTGAATCCATCAAACCTCGTGTGCCGAGCCGTACGCGCGATCAAACAGGGGGTGCCGGAAATCGGACTCCTTTGCGACGTCGCGCTCGACCCTTACACCACACATGGCCATGACGGCGTGCTCGTCGACGGTTACGTTGCCAATGACGAAACAGTGGAAATTCTTGCGCGTCAGGCTGTCATTCAAGCCGAAGCCGGCTGCGATATCGTGGCGCCATCGGATATGATGGACGGGCGTGTCGCTGCGATTCGTGCAGCACTCGACTCACACGGCTTCAGCAACACGCTGATCATGGCCTATGCGGCCAAATATGCGTCAGCCTTCTATGGACCATTTCGCGAGGCAATCGGCTCGGCCAAAGCTTTGACCGGCGACAAGCGCAGCTATCAGATGGATCCCGCGAATAGCGACGAAGCGCTACGGGAAGTCGCGCTCGACATCGCCGAAGGCGCCGATATGGTAATGATCAAGCCTGGCATGCCCTATCTCGACGTTTTGCGTCGCGTGAAAGAAACATTCGGCGTGCCGGCTTTCGCCTATCAGGTCTCCGGCGAATACGCGATGCTGATGGCTGCGGCGGAGCGCGGCTGGCTCGATCGCGATCGCGCCATGCTTGAAAGCCTCATCGCGTTCAAGCGTGCCGGCGCATCCGGCATACTTACTTATTTCGCGCGCGATGCCGCACGGTTACTTGGGAATAATTAACGAAATCCGACGGCCACAACCGGGCCCGCACATCACCGCTACGTGATCGTTATTCACGCGAGCGTGCATGGCCAGACTCTTGATCCCCACCGGGGCGCCGCTCCACAATTGGTCGACGCTTATATGGAGCAAGCCATGCGCAATCTGCTTTTAGGTCTGACAGCCGGTCTGGCCCTCGTACCGTTCAACGTTTTCGCTGCCGACCCGACGCCGACCGCGCAACCCGTTGCGATGACGCAACAGGATAATCCGGTTGTCTGCCATTACTACTACTATGAGGGCCAGGTCCTGAAGCAACAGGTTTGCCAGACCCAGCACGCGTGGGACCGTCTCAGACTCACGCAGCAGCGCTTTCTTATGGAATTCCAGCTGCGTGCCCTCGATCAGCACAAATAGGCTTTAACTGCCTCGCTTACCCGCGACCGTGGCGCAATGCCTCGGTCCGGGCAAAGAGGCTGGACGTGTCCCATCGACGCCCGCCCAGGCGCTCTACCTCGCCGTAAAATTGATCGACAAGCGCAGCAAGGGCGAGCGAGGCGCCGTTGCGGCGCCCTTCCTCCAGGCAAATGGCGAGATCCTTGCGCATCCATTCCACGGCGAAGCCGTGATCGAATTTGCCCTCCAGCATCGTCGCGTGCCGGTTATCCATCTGCCAGGATTGCGCCGCACCTTTTGAAATCACTTCGACCACGGCTAGAGGATCGAGATTCGCGGCCCGCGCGAAACTCAGCGCTTCGGACAGTCCCTGAACCGTGCCGGCGATACAAATCTGATTGACCATTTTGGTGAGTTGGCCTGCCCCCGCCTCGCCCATTCTCTGACAGTGCCGCGCATAGACCTGCATGATTGGCGCGGCCTTCTCATAATCGGCCTCCGCGCCCCCACACATGATTGTAAGTTTGCCGTTTCTCGCACCCTGCTCGCCGCCCGAAACCGGCGCGTCGATGAAACCGATCCCCTGCACTCGCGCGACATCGGCAAGCTCGCGCGCGATGGCGGCGGAAGCAGTGGTGTGATCGACAAACACCGCGCCCGGTTTCATCGCGGCAAATGCGCCCTCCCCGCCCCTCGTAACGGAGTCCACATCGCTGTCCCGCCCCACGCAGGCGAGAACGACATCGGCACCTTCGGCTGCCACGGCCGGTGTCGGCGCAGATTTCCCACCGTGTTCGCTCACCCATCGTTGGGCTTTTTCGGACGTGCGATTGAATACCGTCACATCGTGGCCGGCCCGTGCGAGATGACCCGCCATCGGATATCCCATCACTCCAAGGCCGATGAAAGCTACGCGCACGGACATCAGCGGACTCCAATCCAGAATTTCCGACGACAGTTAAACCGGCGGGAAGGCAAAACGCCACGCCGAAACGGATTGAAGCGCTACTCCATGACCTCTACCTGAGGAGGGTGTGCCATAAGTGACGGCTTCCGCATCAGGAACAGCACCAGAAGTGCTGGAACCGAGATGAAGAACATGAACAGGAAATCATTCGCATAGGCGATGATCTGGGCGTTGTACTGAACCACGGCATCGATCTGTGCTGCGCCGAAGGGCAGCTGCATGTTCCAATAGAGACTCGGCGCATTGGCGGTCAGCGCGCGATTGAACGGCGTGACATGGCTGGCCAGTTGCGCGTGCATCGTCTGGATGCTGTTGGCAAGCATCGTGGTGGTGATCGACACGCCGATCGCGCTTCCCACATTGCGCATCAGATTGAACATGGCAGAGCCATCGGTACGGAATATCGACGGCAGTGTCGAGAATGCGATCAGATTCATCGGCACGAAAATCAATCCCATGCCCACGCCCTGAACGAACGATACTGTACACAGCCACCAGGGAGC
>DASXXW010000085.1:0-2782 GCA_036502865.1 Rhizomicrobium sp. | reverse complement strand
CCGGCCTCGGCGGCAATCAGGGCGCGTTTGAAAGACAGTTTCCGGCTGGGCAATATGAATTTCGGCGGCCGCCTGGAGGCGGTGGGGGCATCGACGTGGCGGGCGCCTCGGCACTGACGGGCGGCGCTGATGGCGGCGGAGGCGCTGCGCCTGCTGGCGGCGGTCTCGGCCTTCCTGGCGGCATCGGCGCTGCGCTTGGTGGCGGAGGCTTCGGTTTGCCGGGCGGCGGCGGCTTCCCTGGGCTTGGCGGTCTCGGTCTGCCGGGTGGGATCAATATCGGGGGCCTACTCGGACGACGGCTTGGGCCGTTTGGCGGCCTGCTCAGTAGTGTCCTTGGCGGCGGCGGAGGAGGAGACCTGGGCGGCCTGCTTGGCGGAGGTTTGCTCGGTGGCATGCTCGATCGCTTGCCTCTCGATCGCGGGCTGCTCGATCGCGGAACGATGACACATCGAGTCGAAGGCAGCGGAATGCTTGATGTGAATGTCGCCGCACCTGCCGGGACGAGCGTTCACGCGCGCGGCGGCGGCCTGTTTAGGAAAATCCGGATGTCGCGGCAAACGCAGATGGAGCCCACAGTTACCGGGCCGCATACGCCGGGCGGAATGTGGGAGGTTTGATGGGCACAATCAGAGACCTTCACAATCCGTGGCGCGATGATCTGCTCCCCGCCATGTTCGATGGTGTGCCGTTCTACACGGATTCTGGCGCCCGCGAATCCGGCCGACGGACTGTGGTGCACGAATATCCGAAGTCTGACCGTTGTTACGCTGAAGACATGGGGCAGCGCGCGATCGAATTTACCGTGCGCGCCTATTGCATAGCGTACGTCAACGACGCGGCTAATCCGCAAACTGGCCTGCGTTATCGCGATTATCGGATCAGCCGCGATCGCCTTCAGACGAGGCTCGATGCTGGCGGCGAGGGGATTCTACAGCTGCCGAATATGGCACGCGCCGGAATATACGGCCCGCTGACGATAAATGTGGTCTGCACGCGTTATCGTATGACTGAGGAAGATCGTTATGGTGGCTATGTCACATTTGAGATGACGTTCGTCGAATATGGCGAAGTGCCAATGCCAAAGATTTCGACGAAAAACATCGTGTTTGACGCCATGCAGAATGGCCAGAACCAGATAACCAACAATCTCACGCCGCAGCTCAAACTGCCGCTGCCACCGCTGCATCAGCCAATACCGTAGGGACGGGTAGGCCGACCTGATGTTCAAAGCTGACGCGCAGCAAGCTGTTCCGATTCTTAATACGGTTCTCACCGAGCTGCTGGCGCAGACGCCAGCGAGCGGTCTCGCGGGTGCCAATCTGCGCTTTGCGGTGAATTCGCTCCGTGTCAACGCGGAAGCAACACTGATGGCCGATGCTGTTGGGCCACTGCTTCAGAACATTTTTGGGATGGTTGTGAACAACGGCATTGCTCTTGGTCAGATGGAAACGGTTCGAGGCGTTGCCATGGCGCAGTCGGCGACGTTGCCGGGCGCAATTCTGGTGCGCGACTCGTTGGTCTATTATTGTCTGTTCAGCGAGGGCATGATTACCGCGGCGATGGATTTTGTGAGCCGCGACGACGTCGAGGCTGTTCGCCAGACCATCAACGATGCGTATTCCGCTGCTGAAGAGAACGCTGCGGATGCGATGGATCAGGCGACTTACGGTGTGCTGGTCGCCGGACATGCGGCAATAGGTTACGATCTCACGCAGCGGGCGCAGCCGCTGCCGCAGATGCTGAACTTCCAATTTGCGGCGCCGCTGTCGACGCTTACTGCCGCATACAAGCTTTATGCTGACGCATCGCGCGCTGACGATCTGCGCGATCAGAACCACGTTGTCCACCCGGCGTTTATGCTGCCGACAGGCCGTGCATTATCGGCGTGAAAGATGCCGTATCCGAATCCGCTGGAAATTGCCGTGATCACCAGCGGCAACATAGCGTTCCAGAATTGGGAGACGGTATGGATTCAGGAACGGTGGACTGATTCAACTTGTCATTTTCGGTTCACGTGCTCAGAATTTTCGCCGCTGCCGACGCTATGGACGGGATTGAAGTTTCTGCCCGGCGACATTGTGCAGATCACGCTCGGCGGCGTAGTTGAGCTTAAACGGGGCCTGATTTCCGATCGACAGGTTGCTTATGATGCCAATAGTCATGCGGTAGAGTTAACTGGCGTAGCTCTAAGCTGGCAAGCTGCGACGTCAAGCGTCGATATGCCAGGACAGTCATTCGATGGAATGAGCTTCGAGATGATCGCCCGTACCGTGCTTGCAAAATACGGGCAGCCGGTCAAGGTTATTGCGGATAATGGTCTCAACCCGCGACCGTTCGTATATGCGCAGCCCCAGAAGGGCGAAACTGTCTGGGACTTTCTGGAGAGTCTTGCGAGGCCGCGCGGGATTATTCTCGGCAGCGATAATGAAGGCAATTTCCTGCTGATCAGCGATCATTTTGATACGCCGGTTGCCGATCTCGTCGAGGGCGTCAATATCCTGAAATGCCAATGCGTGATTTCGATCCAGAACACGTATCCATTTATCGCTGCAGAGAATCAGACGCAGGGCGACAACGATGTCAACATGGCGGACGCGAGCGAACAGCGCGCTCCCATTACCGCGGGAGTGGGTGTGCTGGGGATAAATCTGCCGTATCGAAATCTTGTGACGGTTCCGCCGCATCCAACACGCGGAATGGACGAGTTATTTGAGGTCGCCAAAAACGAAGCCACATGGGCCAATGGTACGATCATCAAGGCGACTATAACCACGCAAGGATG
>DASXXW010000084.1:0-11594 GCA_036502865.1 Rhizomicrobium sp. | reverse complement strand
TTGTTTGTGACTCCAGACGTCATGTTCGAGTGGGGCGACATTGAGATCGCCGACCAGCACGAGCGCGTCGCTGCGCCCGGGGCGCGTCCCGAAGTTGCGCGCCATCTCGCGCAGGAAATCGAGCTTGTGCGCGAATTTCGGATTGAGGCCGGGGTCGGGAATATCGCCGCCGGCGGGAACGTAGAAATTGTGGAGCTCGACCCCGTTTTCGAAATGCGCGGACAGGTGCCGGGAATCGCCCTTGCCGCAGAATTCGATCGCGTGGGTGCGGCGGAAGGGCAGGCGCGAGAGAATGGCCACGCCGTGATAGCCCTTCTGGCCGTTGATCGCCTGATGGACATATCCGGCTTTCTTGAGCGGCTCGCGCGGAAACAGGTCGTTGATGACCTTGGTCTCCTGCAGGCACAGCACATCCGGCTGGTTCTGTTCCAGTAACTGCAGCACGAGCCCGATCCGCAGGCGGACCGAATTGATGTTCCAGGTGGCGATCTTCATCTCGGCGGCCATCCGTTAAGCATCTCTGCTAGTGTTAAGCTCATACAAGTACGCAACCCCTCCCTGCTCATTTTGCATTGCACAATGAATGCAATAATATTTCATTCAGTATTTTCAGCTATTTAGGGGGCTTGTGGAGCCCCTGAGGCGTTTTGACACCCAATTTATGTTGCAGTGCGTCACTAGACTATCATCAACTTCACACTACATGGGATGTGTCGGGCGGCGGCGGCCCGAAAAGATTTGGTCCGCGTGTGCATGCGGACCGGAAGGCAAAGGAGAGTAGATTATGACACAGGATTTCAACCGAATACCCCAGCTGGAATCGAGCCTGAACGAGAAGATCGTAGGCGCTTTCCAGGCGTCCATTCTGGTGCTCGCAGGCATCATTTCCCTGGCGCAGTTCGCCTATTATTGAGCCGGAATGCCCGTAAGGGGCCATCGGGCTCTTGGTGCAATGGCCAGGGAATCGAAGGCCTGAACTGAACATTTCTCGATCCCCGCCCAGGCGATCATCGCCGCATTGTCGGTGCAGAGTCTGGGCGGTGGGACGGTGAGGGAAAAGCCTTGTTCGGCGGCGAGGCGCGAAAGAGCTCCGCGAAGGGCCGCATTTGCCGCTACGCCTCCGGCAACAACCAGACGAAAATTATCCGGGTCGAGTTCACTCCGAAATCGCCGCATGGCATTCCGCGTGCGGTCGCAAAACACATCGAGTACGGCCTGCTGAAAGGATGCAGCCACGTCTTCGCCCCGATAGACGCCGCCATGAACAACCTGGCGAACCGCTGTTTTCAATCCGGCGAATGAGAAATCGCAATTTTCGCGGCCCAGCATCGGCCGCGGCAAAGCATGAGCCTTGGGATTTCCGCTTTTCGCCAGTTCCTCAATCGCCGGGCCGCCTGGATAGGGCAGGCCAAGAAGCTTAGCCGTTTTGTCGAAAGCCTCGCCGGCGGCATCGTCGATCGTCGTACCGTAAAGGCGGAAGGCGTTGGCGCTTTCCGTGGCCAGAAGCTGGCAGTGGCCCCCCGAAGCCAGCAGCAGCAGGAACGGAAACGCCGTTCCTGCGGTCAGCCGCGCCGTCAAGGCATGCGCTTCCAGATGGTTGATTCCGATCAGTGGCTTGCCGGCGGCCAGCGCCAGCGCCTTGGCGGTCACAAGCCCGACCATCACGCCTCCGATCAGGCCGGGCCCCGCAGTCACCGCCACGGCGTCGATGTCGTTCAGCGTGAGGCTTGCGGACGCCAACGCGTCGGCGATCACGCCGTCGAGGATTTCAACATGGGCGCGCGCCGCGATTTCCGGTACCACGCCGCCATAAGGCCGGTGATCCTCGATCTGGCTGTACACGACGTTCGACAGGATCTCGCCGGGTCCGGGCACAGCGCCGCGCACGACCGCCGCTGCGGTTTCGTCGCAGCTCGTCTCGATGCCGAGAACGGTGAATGCGCGCGGTTGATCGTTTGTGCTAATGCCCATGCCTGCCTGTAGAGTGAAACAGGTGCAGTTGGAACCCGGAAAAATCGTGCATTTGGGAGCAAAGGGCTCACACGGAGCCACGGAGCCACGGAGGAAAACCGCCAAGGCGCCAAATCGCAATGGTATTCATGTGTGCGTCCGCGCACCAAATCTTCCTGGCGTCTTTGTGCCTTCGCGGTTCACCCGAATCCTCCGTGCCTCCGCGCCTCTGCGTGCACATTTTCTTTCGCTACGCCCGCGCGGTGCATGAGATGCGCGTATTGCTGACAAGACCCCGGGAAGATTCCGAACGCACGGCGCGGGAGCTCCTGTCGCGCGGGGATGAAGCCGTGATTGCGCCGCTCTTTGAAATTACTTTCATGGACGTCCCCGAACCGCCGCTCGAAGGCGTGCAGGCCGTGCTCGCGACGAGCAGCAATGGCGTGCGCGCTTTGGCCCGACGCTCGCCGCGGCGCGATATTCCGGTGTTTGCTGTCGGCACGCAAAGCGCCGTAACCGCGGCGCTGGAGGGGTTTCGTTTTATCCGGAACGCAGAAGGCGATGCTGCGGCGCTCGCGTCACTGGTGCAGACAGAATTGCGCCCCGATAGCGGTGCGCTATTACACGCAACCGGTACCAATGTTTCGCCCGCACTTTCCGCGGGCCTCAGAGAAGCCGGTTTCGAAATCCGTAGCTGCGTGCTCTATGGCATCATCGAAGCAGACAAACTGCCGGACGCCGCCGTGGAAGCCCTGCGCTCCGGTCAGCTTGATGCCGTGTTGATCTATTCGCCGCGCAGCGCGCGCCTGTTTGCCGATCTTGTAAAGAAAGCGGGTCTCGCCGCAAACTGTGGGCGGCTCATCGCCTGTTGTATCAGTTCCGAAACGTCCGCTCCGTTCGACGGATTGGCTTTCGCCGACATCCGCATCGCTGCGTCCCCCGATCAAGACTCACTTCTCGCGCTGCTCGGTGGTTATTAGTCAGATGGTTTTTCCGGCAAACAGAAATGCTCTGACAACCGTCTTCTGGCTTGCCATCGCGCTCGCTGCCATCGGGGCCGCATGCGCGATCCTGACGGCGCGCGATCTTGTCTATGACGGATCCTATTACCTACTGGGTCTCGCCGGGCAACGCACATTCCAGCTTTACGAGCCGGCGCGACTGAGCGTGCAGCTGCTCCAGCAAAGCTTTGCTGTGGCGGGCGTCCGTATGGGAATCCAGAATTTATGGACGCTGGGTGTTTTGTTCTCCCTGGGTGTTTCCGGCTGGCCGGTGATCCTGACGGCGTTGTGCTGGGTTGCGCTGCCGCGCGGCAATAAGGATTGGATCGCTGGCCCGCTGCTCAATCTGGTTTTTGCAATTCCAGCCACGAGCTTTATCGGCATCGGTGAAGGAATAATTGCGTCCTGCCTGTTATGGCTCGCCTTTTTTCTGATTCTTTTCCGCACGGACAAGCTGGTTGGTGCGTTGGCATCAGTCGCAGCGACCGCCGCCTGTACCTATTCGCATGAGGCGGCATTTGTTTGTCTGCTGCTGATCGCTCTGGCAGCCTTGATGCGCATAACGGACACGAAAAGTCTCTGTCGCATCGGGGTTCTGGTTGCCGCATTGATCGCGCTGGCAGGCTCCGCAAACATGCTGCGCTGGATTTTGGTGCCGCGCAGTGCCGTCGAACGTGGCGATTTCCTCGTGAGCATACTGGGCGGATTTCTCGGTACCGCTTCGGCGCCGAACATTCCCGCTTTGGCGAGTGTCATCGCGGCCATCGCGATTGTGGCCGTCCTCGTCCGTGAAAGGTCATCGCAAACGCCGGCGAAAACTTCGCGGCCGGTTGTTTTCATTGTCATCGCGTTGCTTGCAGTTTTGTTCGGTTTTCTGTTTGCCGATGCGAGCCAGCTTATCGCGCCGAGCCGCTTCTTCGCGGCACGCGGGCTTCCGGTCGTGCTGACCACTTTGCTCATCGCGCTTTTTCTTTGGTTGCGAAGACGGGGACAAACACCCGCGCGTTTCGCAACGCCTCCCGTGCTTGCGATTGTTCTGGCCCTGGCTATTGGGCAGACCGCCGCGCAACTGATCATCACGGCGCAATGGTCGGCCTACACGACCGCGCTTGGCACGGTGGTACACACTCAGAGCGGTGTCGTGTCCCACGCTACAGCGATGCGCCTGCTCAATCCTGAGGGCGCGCGTTTTCGCCGCGAGCTTCTCGAAAGCTGGAGCGTAGAGCCACTTTCCCTGGTGCTGGCGCCCTCGGGCCGCGTCCAGGCTTTGGTCGAGGCAGCGCCCGGCGCGCGATGGGTGCCATACGATCCGGCAAACCCGGCAACCCTGCCTCACCTGCCCGGTCTCGATTGGTCGCATTTCACTCCACGCCCCGTGAAATAGCCGCAATTCCACGTCACATGGACAGGGGAGAGCGGCCTTCCTATTTTCGGCTCATGCCCGATTCGCAGATGAACATTTCGGTCCGCAACGGCGCGAACAGGCGGCCGCGCCCGGCCGTGTTGTGCATCCTCGACGGCTGGGGATGCAGGCCTGATTCCGACGACAACGCGATCACCCGCGCACATGTGAAGAATTTCGAACGGATGCTCGCCGAGTGCCCGCATTCGACTCTCGCCACATCGGGCCGCGCGGTCGGTCTGCCGGCAGGCCAGATGGGCAATTCCGAAGTCGGGCATATGAATATCGGCGCCGGCCGTATTGTCGTGCAGGATCTGCCGCGCATCGATGATGCAATCGCAGACAAAAGTTTCGCCGTGCGGCCCGAACTGGTGGAATTCATCGGTAAGGCAAAGGCGGCAAAGGGCACCGTCCATATCCTTGGGTTGGTTTCGCCGGGCGGTGTGCATAGTCATCAGGATCACATCGTGGCGCTGGTACACGCGATTGCCGATGCCGGTCTTCCGGTGCGCATCCATGTCTTTCTGGACGGGCGAGATACGCCTCCCCGCAGCGGGCAGGGCTTCCTGAAATTGTTTGAGCAGGCAATCGCCGATGTTCCAGATGCGCGGATCGCCACGGTGTCGGGCCGTTACTACGCAATGGACCGCGACAATCGCTGGGATCGAGTCGCCAAAGCTTACGACGTGATCGTATCGGCCGCGGGAGCAAAGAGTACGAGCGCCGATGCGGCGATTGCCGAGTCCTATCAAAAGGATGTCGGCGATGAGTTCGTTGTTCCGACCGTGATTGGCGATTATGGCGGCATGGGGGACGGCGATGCTTTTATCTTCGCGAATTTCCGCGCCGACCGCGCGCGCGAATTGTCGTCGGCGTTGGTGGATCCGGCGTTCGCAGGATTTCCGCGCAAACGCGTGATCGCATTATCGGCTGCTGCGGGCATGGCGGAATATTCCGAACCGCTCGCGCGTTTCATGACAGCGCTGTTTCCGCCGCAAAGCCTGCATGCCACGCTTGGCGAGATTATATCGGATCTCGGTTGGAAGCAGCTTCGCATCGCCGAAACCGAAAAATACGCGCATGTTACTTTCTTCCTGAATGGCGGGCGTGAAGAACCTTTCAACGGCGAAGATCGTATCCTGGTGCCGAGTCCGCGCGTGGCGACTTATGATCATCAGCCCGAAATGTCGGCCTTCGAAGTCACGGACCGGCTGGTAGCAGCAATCGGGTCGGGCAAATATGATCTGATTGTCGTGAATTATGCGAATGCCGATATGGTCGGTCATACCGGCATCTTTGCGGCCGCAGAAAAAGCCATCGATGCGATCGATATTTGTCTGGGCCGCTTGCGCAAGGCCGTTGAGGATGCTGGCGGCGTGTTGTTACTTACAGCCGATCACGGCAACGCGGAAATGATGCGCGATTCGGAGACGGGAGAACCGCATACCGCGCACACCACATTCGACGTTCCGATCATCGTGGCCGGTGCGCGTGAGCCGCTGAAACTCTCGCCCGGGCGGCTTGCCGATGTGGCGCCGACGCTTCTCGATCTCATGGGCATCGAAAAGCCTCATGACATGGCCGGTCATTCGCTGATTGCGAGGCAGACCGCCGAAGCGGAGATGAGCAACTGAAGAGGGGCGTTCTTCTCGCTTTCGTGCCGGCGCTGTTGGCCACCGGGGCCATCGCTTTGCCCCGGCATCACGTGATTACTCCGCACCGACATCATGTCGTACATCCGAAGATCGTAACGCAGACTCCTGCGCCAATTGCTCTTAAAGACCCCGAAGATCTGTCCAACGCGGTGCCGGCGTCTTCGGCCAATCATCTTCCCAGCACCAATTCGCAGTACCAAAGCCTGCAGAGCGAAATCGCAAAATCGCGGCCCGCCGTGGAAGACGCGAAACGGCGCAGCGACACACTCAATGCGCAGGCCGGCGCACTCCGCCAACAATTGATAACAACCGCGGCGCGCGTGCAGGAACTGGAACAACAAAAGGCCGAACTGGACGATGAGGTCGGCCGGTTGACCGCGGAATCCGCAACGCTCTCGGCCAGCTTTGCGCAACAGCGCGTGAAAGTCGGCGGTTTGCTGGCCATTCTGGAGCGCATGCAACATGACATGCCGCCCGTCATGGCGATCCGGCCAGGTGACGCACTCGCCGCTGCACATGCCTCGATGCTGCTCGGCGCGACGTTGCCCAAGCTCTACAGCGCCGCGGCCGAACTTTCGCATCGGCTGGATGTCATGAAGCGCACGCGGGCGGAGCTCGTCCGCCGGCGGGAGCAGGCTGCTCAAAATTCGGTGCGGCTGGGTTCCGCACGCGGCCAGCTCGATCAACTTCTCGCGATGAAGTCCCGCGAAGCCGATCAGGCCAATGCGCAATATGGCGATCTCGCCGCGAAACTGGACAGCGCTGCCAGCCAGGCCGAGAGTCTCGAAGCCCTGCTGCGGAAAGTGGCAGCGTTGCGCGGTTCGGTGGTGCAGGAAGGCGTTGTCGTCGTTGCCGCCGCCAATGCAAAAGGCGATGGCCTGCAACCGCATTCGCTCCTCCAGCCGGTCATCGGCCGCTTCGAACCCGGTGACGGAGAACCGGCCGGCGCCCCGCATGCGCCCGGCATCAGCTTCCTGACCGCGCCGGGGGCGCAAGTCGTCGCGCCGTCCGACTCTCAGGTTCTTTTCGCCGGCCCTTACCATAAGGACGGCCTTGTCTTGATCTTGCACAGCGTTGGTGGATACGATCTGGTACTCGCGGGCCTCGAGCGCGATGATGTTCGGGCGGGCGATCAGGTGCTCGCCGGCGAACCGGTTGGCAGGATGCCGCATGGCGGCACGGAATTGAGGCTCTACTTTGAATTGCGACGGAACGGGAAGGGCGTGAATCCTGCGCCTTGGCTCGCGCCCGAACTCAGAAAGGTGATGTAGACATGAAGCGTTTCGCATTTGTCGGCGTGGGAATGGTTGCTGGCTTTAGTGCCGCTTTGCTCATGTTCCCCTCCGCCCATGGCGCAAACGATTCCGCCTACAAACAGCTCGACCTCTTCAGTGACGCCTTCGAGCGCGTCCGCGCCGACTATGTTCATCCGGTGGATGACGGCCAGCTCGTGAGTTCGGCCATCCAGGGCATGGTGTCGGGCCTCGATCCGCATTCGAGCTACATGGATGCGAAGGCGTTCGCCGATATGAAGATCCAGACCAAAGGCCAGTTCGCCGGGTTGGGCCTCGAAGTCACGATGGAAGACGGCCTGGTGAAGGTCATCTCGCCGATCGACGATACGCCTGCGGCGCGTGCCGGCATCAAGACCGGCGATTTCATCGCCGCCATTGACGGCACGCCGATCCAGGGCATGGCGCTGAACGATGCCATCGCGAAGATGCGCGGCCCGCAAGGTTCGAAAGTCACTTTGACCGTTTTGCGCAGCGGCGCCAAAAAGCCGTTCGACGTATCGCTCGTCCGCGCGATCGTGCAGGTCGACAGCGTGAAATTCCATCGCGAGGGCGATGTCGGTTATATCCGTCTGAGTTCTTTCAACGAGGAAACGGCATCCGGCATGGAGCGTGCGGTGCGCGAGTTGAAGCGCCAGATCGGACCCGGCCTCAAAGGTTATGTCCTCGATTTGCGCAACAATCCGGGCGGCTTGCTCGATCAGGCTGTGCAGGTATCCGACGACTTCCTGATTTCGGGCGAAATCGTCTCGACCCGCGGACGTCATCCGGACGACACGGCACGCTATGACGCCAAGCCGGGCGACATTTCCGACGGCAAACCGGTCATTGTACTTATCAATGGCGGCACAGCCTCGGCCTCGGAAATCGTGGCGGGTGCGCTGCAGGATCACAAGCGCGCAACGATCGAGGGCATGACATCCTTCGGCAAGGGATCGGTTCAGACGATCATTCCGCTGGGCGAGGGCGCCGGCGCACTCAGGCTTACGACGGCGCGTTATTATACGCCGTCCGGGCATTCCATTCAGGCGACCGGCATCATTCCCGATGTAGCGGTTGCCGAAGGCGATGAAGATAGTTCGGCGTCGAAGCTCGATCGTCTGAGCGAAGCGAACCTGCCCGGCCACCTCGATGTGGAGAATGCCAACAAGAAAGCGGCGCCCGTCGTGATACACGCGCCGGCAGGAAAGAAGATCGACGACTTCCAGCTTTCCTACGCGTTGGACATGCTGCGCGGCAAAGTTGCCATGAACAGCAACGGAAAGACCGCCGCGAACTGATTTGAAACTGCGATTGCCCGATCCTCGGACCGGGCAACGCGCCGAAGGGACTGCCGGCGGACGATGAAACAAATTCGCAATCGCTTGGGACTGGCCGCGATCGGCGCGGCGGCAGGATTCGCCGGAGCGTTCCTGATTCTGCCGTTAACGGGTGGCGCTTCGGACAAAGATTCGCAATCGGGCTATCAGGCGCTCGATCGTTTCGGCGCCGCCTTTGCTGCGGCCCGTGCTAATTATGTCGATCCGCCGGACGACCGGAAAATGGTCGAAGACGCGCTCAACGGCATGATCTCCGATCTCGATCCGCATTCGAGCTATTTCGATCCCAAGACGTTTTCCGAAATGCAGGTGAAGACATCGGGATCCTATGGCGGCATCGGCCTGGTGATTTCCGCAGAGCAGGGCATCGTCAAGGTCGTCTCGCCCATCGACGATACGCCGGCGGCGCGCGCAGGCATCAAGGCCGGCGACAGCATCCTCGCTATCGACGGCCGGGGCCTGCAAGGTCTCAGCCTCGACAAGGCGCAGGATATGCTGCGCGGCCAGGCGGGTTCATCCGTCAAGCTCACCTTGATGCGAAGCGGTGCGCAGAAATCTTTCGAGGTCAGCCTCGTGCGCGCGGCGATCCAGGTGGAAGCCGTCAAATCGCATCGCGAAGGCGATGTGGGTTACATCCGCATTCCTGCGTTCAACGAAGAAACAAGCGACGGCGTGATCGCGGCGGTCAAGTCTCTGAAGAAACAGATCGGCCCGCGGCTCAAGGGGTATATCATCGATCTGCGTGACGATGGCGGCGGAGTTCTGGATCAGGCCATTGCCGTGTCCGACGATTTTCTCAATAGCGGGGAAATCGTATCCACGCGCGGCCGCAAGCCGGAAGACACGCAGCGTTACGATGCAAAACCGGGCGACATCGCTGACGGCAAACCCGTCTTTGTTCTGATCAATGGCGGGACGGCGTCGGCATCGGAGATCGTCGCGGGCGCGTTGCAGGATCACAAACGTGCCACGATCGTCGGCATGAGGTCGTTCGGCAAGGGTTCGGTACAAACCATCATTCCGTTGAACGGAGGGGATGATGGAGCGCTGCATCTTACGACGGCGCGCTACTACACTCCGTCCGGCCGTTCGATTCAGGCGACGGGAATTGTGCCGGATATTGCCGTAGCGCAGGGCGACGAGGCCACGACATTCGAGAAACTCGAGCGGCCAAGCGAGGCCGATCTGCCGCATCATCTGACTGCGGAACAGCCGACGGCGACGTCGAAGCTCGATGTCGTCAAACCTCCGGCGGGCAATAAATCCGACGATTTTCAGCTGTCCTATACGGTGCAGTTGCTGGATCGGAAGGTGCCCGCGAGGACCGCGAGCACGCGCTAGTTCAGCGAGGCTGTACGCCTTCTGGCGCCCACGTGATGGGCAGGGCTTTGTTTGCACATCCGATTCGGCCATAGTGCCGGTCATGTCTTCAACGCGATTACGTCACGACGATCTTCCCTACCGACCCTGTGTGGGAATGATGCTGTTCAGCAATGAGGGGCAGGTCTTTGTCGGCCGGCGCATCGATCAGATGGTCGAAGGCTGGCAATTGCCGCAGGGCGGAATCGATGAAGGCGAAACGCCGGCGGAAGCCGCGTTGCGTGAGTTGGAGGAGGAAATCGGCACGCGCAATGCCGTTCTGCTGCGCGAGCACGACGAGTGGCTTTCCTACGACTTGCCCAGGCATCTGCTCGGCGTAGCTTTGCATGGCAGGTATCGCGGCCAACGCCAGAAATGGTTCGCGCTTCGCTTTCGTGGCAACGATTCCGAGATCAATATCCAAACCGCGCAGCCCGAATTCGGACAGTGGAAATGGCTGCCGGTCGATTCTCTGCCGCAGCTTGTGGTGCCGTTCAAACGCGATACCTATTCCAAAGTGATCGCGGCATTCCGGGACCTCGCCACACCCGTTTCATGAGATATTCATCCTGATGGCCCGGCGTTCGCCTGTGGTCATGATTCACGGAGCGTTTTGTGGCGGCTGGGTGTTCGACGCCTGGCGACCGCACTTTGCTGCGCAGGGTTTCGACGTTCATACACCCACATTGCGTTACCACGAGCCCGGTGGCCCGCCGGCGGAGCTGGCACGCACGGGCATGCGCGATTATGCGGCAGATCTGGAGTTGCTTCTGGACGGTCTCGACAGCGCGCCGATCGTCATTGGTCATTCACTGGGCGGGTTGTTGGCACAGATGCTCGCTGCACGCGGCCGCACGCGCGCACTCATATTGCTGGCGCCTTCCGCACCCTGGGGAATGCTGCCGTCTACGGCGTCGGAATTATTTGCAGGACAGGCGCTGTATGCGGAAGGCATATTCTGGCGCAAGGCACTGGCGCCAAATCATGATGTGGCGGCAACAAATGCGCTCGACATGATTCCGGGGCATCTCCGGTCATCCATCCTTGAGCGTCTGGTTCCCGAATCCGGGCTTGCCATGTTTGAAGTGCTGCAGTGGATGTTTGATACGAGCCGCGCTACTTATGTCGATGCCCGCGCGGTAGCGTGTCCTATGCTTTGTTTGGTTGGTGCGAGGGATCGTATCAATCCGCCGGCAACCGTACGTCGGCTCGCACGCCGCTATGGCGGCCGGGCCCGATACGAACAGCTACCGGATCACAGCCACTGGCTGCCCGGCGAGCCCGGATGGGAAAGAATAGTTTCGGGATCTCTCGACTGGCTGTCGCGCATCCTGGGGCGAGATACGGAACGCGTTTCGTAATAACAAAAAATCATGGGCGGGTTTCCCCGCCCATGATTCATGTCATTACATTCCGCGGAATTGTTTCCGCTTGTTTTTAGCTGTTCAGCGTCACGGAGACCGGCGCAGATGCGATGCCGTTCACGATGACCTGAAGCGTGCTCGCACCCGTCTCGCAGGTGCTGGGCAGATCGAACGATGCAGTGGTCGTGCCGCTCGTCCACACACCCATGGTCGAGAAGCTGTAGCTGCGTCCGAAGCAGACGTCGCCCGTGC
>DASXXW010000083.1:0-6137 GCA_036502865.1 Rhizomicrobium sp. | reverse complement strand
CAAGGGTTCAAGGACACCTGCAGCGTTTCGCATGTCGTCTTCGAAACCATAGGGCGGATTGACGATCATCAGACCCGCCGCCGAGAGTCGAGCCTTCCCGGCATCGGGCGCTCGTCCGACATCAATTTCCACGCGCAATATTCGCGAAATGCCCCGTGTCCCCATCTCGCCATACAGCGCGCCCGCTTCTGCGCGCGATTTGATAGGATACCAGACAAGATAAATCCCGGTCGCGAAGCGGCGATATGCGCGCGAAACGATATCCGCGACCTGCGTGAATTCGTTTTCCGCTTCAAAAGGAGGATCGATCAGGACGACGCCGCGCCGTTCGTGCGGCGGCAGCAAAGCAAACAATCGTTCATAGCCGTCGGCTTCGACGACGCGGACATTGGCGAACTGTTTCAGGGAGTTATGTAATTCCTTCGCAACGTTCGGCTGTTTTTCGATTGCGATCAGCCGGTCCTGCGGTCGGAGCAGGCCCGCGGCGACACGTGCCGATCCGGGATACCGGCCCTCCCCTTCCCGTTTCACGCAATCCAGATAGACCCTGAGTGCTTCGGGGACGTCGAGACCGGAATGCAGCGACTTGAGCCGCCCGATCCCGTCCGCAGCTTCCCCGGTGCGCGCCGCATCCGTGCCTTCCAGGTCATAACAGCCCGCGCCGGCATGCGTATCGATCACACAGAACGGCTTTTCTTTACGTTTGAGGTGCAGAATGACAGCTACGAGTGCCAGGTGTTTTATGACATCCGCAAAATTTCCGGCGTGAAACACATGCCGATAGTTCATGAGCCGTTCTCCGGCATGGGAAGCACTCGGCGCGCGATTGCCGGGGCCGCTTGCCCTGCCCCGCGGTTCTGCGCAATGATGACCCCGACGGCGGGGGTTCTTAAAGGGAACCAGAAATGGCGACGCATGTCCGCCCTACCTAAACGCACGCTTATACGGATGCAGCCCGTCAATGGCAGCGCTGCACATCCGAAGTCGCATATTGGAACCGGATTGACGATCACCGGCAATCTCGAAACGGACGGCGAACTGCATGTGCATGGCAAGGTGCAGGGTTCTCTCTGCGTCGACCGGCTGGTTCTGGCTGCGAATGGCGAAGTGGATGGAGACATCGTCGCGCGCGACGTACATATATGCGGTCGCGTCAACGGGCGCGTATTTGCCCTAAATGTGGTGCTCGACAGTACAGCCGACATCAAGGGCCGGATTTTTCATCACACGGTGGAAGTGGCAAGAGGGGCGCGCATAGATGCGCGAATGCCGTGGCGGCCACTCAATTTTTTTGAAACGCTCGATCAACTACCGGAGACGCAACCATGACCATGTTCTCGCGCAACGATAAGGCACCCGAGCCGGTGCCGACCGCCAGGCCGGCGGCCACCGCGACGCCGATCAACACGGCGCCGCCTCCCCCGCAGCCCGCGGCAGCCCCCGTCGAGACCCGGCGTGCTCCGGTTCATTCCACACATGGCGCGCAATCGGTGTCCGTCATCAGCAAATCGCTGAAGATCACGGGCCAGCTCGAAAGCACGGAAGACATCCATATCGAAGGCGAAGTGGATGGCGATATCCGCGGCGTCGGCGTGAAGATCGGCCACACGGCCAAGGTGAAGGGCACCGTCTATGGCGAGGAAGTCGAAGTCGCCGGCACGGTGATCGGCAAGGTCGAAGCACGGAAAGTCGTCATCGCCAGCACCGGCCATATGAGCGGCGATGTGATCCATCAGGATATCCGGATCGACTCCGGCGCCTATATCGACGGCCATTGCCGGCCCGAATATGGCAAGCCGGACGGCAAGGCGCATGCCGTCCAAAAGCCGCCGGCTGCAACCGCGACAGCGGCGCAGAATTATTCTTCAGCCAAGCCCGCAGAAGTTGCCCGTCCTGCGGCGCAGTAATTAGCTCTACAATCGGTCACCTCCCCCGTTTGCGGGGGAGGTGAGACCGGCTTTGCTCCGCAAGCCGCGACCTAGCTAGCGGTCGCCGTCAACATTGTTGTCATCCCCGCAGCAGCGGGGATCCAGATTGCCGACCTTTCCGGATAGATGACACAGCTGGGTTCCCGCTTGCGCGGGAATGACATGCTTGGTGCGCAGTGAGGACAACTCTCATCCTTCCCTCCTCCGTGAAACGGAGGAGGGAAGGTCAGAGCCTGCAACGGCCTAAGCTCAATCCTCGCCCGGCGCCAATCCGCGATGCTGCAGCATGGGTTGGATATCCGGATCCTTGCCATAGAAGGCGCGGAACATCGGGCCGTAATCTTCGCTGTGGCCGCGCGACAGGATCATATCGCGGAAACGCTGGCCGTTTTCGCGCGTCAGGCCGCCATGTTCCTTGAACCAGCCGAATGCATCGTCATCCAGCATTTCGGTCCACAGATAGGCGTAGTAGCCGGCCGCATAGCCGTTGGCCCAGATGTGCAGGAAGTAGCTGGAACGGTAGCGCGGCGGAACATAGGTGAAATCGACATGCGCCGCCTTGAGCGCCTGTGACTCGAATGCATCGACATCCTGCTTGGGCATATCCGCCGTCAGCGTATGCCATTGCATATCCAGTTCTGCGGCGGCGACGACCTCGCCCAGCGCATAGCCCTGATTGAACTTGGCTGCTTTTTTGAGCTTGGCGATCAGTTCCGGCGGCATGGGTTTGCCGGTGCGATAATCCCGCGCGTAATGCTTCAGCACTTCGGGATAAAGCGCCCAGTGTTCGTTGAACTGCGACGGGAATTCGACGAAATCGCGCGCCACGCTGGTACCCGAAATAGCCGGATAGGTCTGGCTTGCGAACAGCCCGTGCAGGCCATGACCGAACTCGTGAAACATGGTGGTCACGTCGTCATAGGAAAGCAGCGCGGGCTGACCGGGCGCGGGCTTGGTGAAATTCGCCACATTATAGATGACCGGCTTCGTTCCATTGAGCTTGGATTGCTCCATGAAATTACTCATCCAGGCGCCGCCGGATTTGTTGTCGCGCTTGTAATAGTCGAAATAGGCGAGGCCCAGCTCCGAGCCGTCCTTGTCGAAGACTTCAAACACGCGCACATCCGGCTGATAGACCGGAATATCCTTCCGCTCCTTGAATGTAATTCCGTAGAGCTTGTTGGCGGCAAAGAACACGCCGTTTTCGAGCACGTTGTTCAGCTCGAAATAGGGTTTGATCTGGCTTTCGTCGACATCGTATTTCGCCTTGCGGACCTTCTCGGAATATTGGTCCCAGTCCCAGGGCTTCAGGTCGAAATGTTTGCCGGACGCATCGATCATCGCCTGGATTTCTTTCGCCTCGGCCTCCGATTTCGCCGCAACCGGTCCGACGAGCTGCCCCATGAAATTCAGCACCTTGTCGGGCGTATTCGCCATCTGGTCGTAGAGCACATAGGCCGCGTAGTTCGGATAACCGAGGAGTTTCGCCTTCTGGGCGCGCAGTTGCGCAAGCTCGGAGATGATCGCACGCGTGTCGTTATCATCGCCCTTTTCGGTGCGCGTCCACGAATTGTTGAACAGCTTCTCGCGCACATCGCGGTTCTTGAGGTCAACAAGCGCCGGCTGCTGCGTCGTGTTCTGCAGCGGGATGACATATTTGCCGTCCAGCTTGCGCGCCTTTGCGGCTTCCGCCGTCGCGGAAATCTCTTGGGCCGTCATTCCGGCGAGCTGTGCCTTGTCGTCGATGACGAGGCCGCCCGCCTTGGCACCCGCGACCAGTTTCTGCTGAAACGACGTCTCGAGCGTTGCATCGCGCTTGTTCAATTCGCGCAGCGTCGCCTTGTCGGCATCGGAGAGCAGCGCGCCGGCATGCACGAACTGCATGTAATAAAGTTTGAGGACCTGCGCGGCTTCCGGATCGATATGGAGCGAGTCGCGCGAATCATAGACCGACTTCACCCGGGCGAAGAGTTTGGGATTGAGGAAGATCGAGTCCTGGTGAGCCGCAAGTTTCGGCGCAACCTCCGTCTGAACCTTGTCGAGCGCGTCATTGGTATTTGCCTGGACCACGCCGCCGAACGCCAGCGAGACGCGATCAAGCAGCCGGCCAGATTTCTCCATCGCCACGATCGTGTTCTCGAAAGTCGGCGCAGCCGGATTGTTGGCGATCGCATCGATTTCGGCGATCTGCTGGCGCATGCCTTCCTCGAAGGCCGGCTGGTAGTCGCTGTCCTTGATCCTGTCGAAAGGCGGCGCCTGGTAGGGGAGCGTGCTGGGCTGGGCGAACGGGTTCGACGCCGGCAGTTCGGCATTGGCTACGGAGGCGGCGGTTATCATGAACAAGGCGGTAGCGCCGAGGCAAAGCGTACGCAAGCGAGGCATCTTGAGTCCCTTCGAAGATGCGGCAGGGGCCGCGGAAAAGGCAGGTTAGCCGGAGAGTCTAGCGGGGGTTTCGACGCCCCGCCACTGGTGGGGCCGGACAGGTTCTTCAGTTTTCGGTGAGAAGTGCGCCGCCCATCGCCTTAGGGTGGATTTGTAAGGCAAATTTGCCTTTCCATCCAGTTTCTGGTATGGACAAACGATGACGACCCTCACGGTTACGGCAAAGGGACAGGTCACCCTCCGCAAGGATGTGCTCGAACATCTTGGCGTCCGGCCCGGAGAGAAGATCGAAGTCCAAAAACTCCCGTCCGGGCGCATCGAAGTCCGGGCCGTAAAGGGCGCCGGCTCGGTCTCCGACGTTTTCGGAATATTGAAACGAAAAAACGGGCCTCGTCTTTCCATTGACGAAATAAACCGCATCGCTGCCCGTGGTTGGGCCGGCAGAAAGTGAAAATCACTGCCGATACCAATGTGTTGGTTCGAGCCCTGACCGGCGATGACGAACAACAAAGTGCCATCGCTTGCGATCTGCTTGCAAAGGCGGAGGTGATCGCGTTGACGCTGCCCACCCTGTGTGAGCTTGTTTGGGTCCTGTCACAAGGCTATCGCGTCTCGTCCGTTGAAATCGCGGACGCCATCCGCGGGCTCCTCAACAGCGCAAATGTTGCCGCAAACCAGCCCGCCGTTGAAGCGGGTCTTGAGATGCTCGATCGTGGCGGTGATTTTGCCGACGGTGTTATCGCCTATGAAGGCCGATGGCTTGGCGGAGCGAGTTTCGCGTCGTTCGACAGAAAGGCCCAGAGGCTTTTTCGATCGGCGGGCGTGAGCGTGACGGAGTTGAGCTGAGAAACCTTCAGCATGTACAAGTAACGCCGATATCTGCCGTCAGCGAGCAGAACACAAGCTTGAAACAAATGTCAGCGGCGCGGGAACCAGCGGCGCAATGTGTATGCCAGCATGACAACCGTGATAAGCCACATGAAACCGGCGCCAACGCCGAAGGCGATACGGCCGGTCATTTGACCAGCCATGGATGTTCCGAGCGGTATGCCTTCGGAACCCGGCGCGCCGCTGGAAACCGAGAATGCGCGCGTGCCGGATCCAAACGCGACCCAGGTGATGAGCCCCGACAGCGAGACCGCAATCGTCATTCCAATCAGATCGTAAAATGCGCGCAGTGGACGCGAAGTGCCGGAGGGCAGATTGCCGCTCGAGTCCATGGGGCCCGTAAAGCCCTGCATCATCGCCGAGACGCCGGCGAGAAAAAATACCAGCCCTATGGCCACAGCTACCCAGACCGGCGAGTCACCGGGCCTGGGCGGTCGCGACGGGAGAATGTGAAAGGCCGTCAGGACCGGCAGCATCCCGAGCCCCATGCCGAGAACGCCCATTCCGATCGCGAGTTTTCTTTGCGCCGACACGTCCCGCCAACTCCTGGTGACGGGCGCAGATTGCCCCAAACGTGTAAACCTGCCGTTTCATCCGGTCCGGCCAATCAACGGCCGTTTACTTTTGCTACCCGAAACCGGCATTTACCGGCGGAACGGGAGACCGTCCCGCCCGTTAGGAACCCGAAAACAGGAGTATCAGCATGGCCATGCCCCACGACGCGGACGCAATGCGCGAGGAAATCCGCCGCGCCGCGAATGAAGATTTGGATATTTGCGCCGAGGTCGAAGCCTATATCGTGTCCAAGCCTCTCAAAGCGATTTTGTTCGCATTGCTGGCGGGCATCGTGGTTGGGAAGCTGATCCTCTGATCTCGCGATCATCTCGCCGGGGAATTTAATGATTGGATGAAACGGTTGCCTTTTCGGGCGCCGTTGTG
>DASXXW010000082.1:0-5105 GCA_036502865.1 Rhizomicrobium sp. | reverse complement strand
GCTTCAAGACCGTGATCGTGATCCCGGATACTCAAAGCCAGGAAAAGAAGGATGCCTTGCGCCTGATGGGCGCGGAGCTGATCGAAGTGCCTGCCAAGCCGTATCGCGACCCCAACAATTATGTGCGCCTGTCGGGACGGCTGGCGGAAGAGATGGCGCGAACCGAACCCAACGGCGCAATCTGGGCCAATCAATTCGACAATGTCGCCAACCGCCGCGGCCATATCGAAACGACCGGGCCCGAAATCTGGCGGCAGACCAATGGCAAGGTCGACGGTTTCGTTTGTTCCGTAGGTTCGGGCGGGACTTTGGCCGGTGTCGCGATAGCGCTAAAGGCCCGCAACCCTGCCGTGCGGATCGCCGCCGCCGATCCGATGGGGGCTGCGATCTATAATTGGATCAAGACCGGCAAGCTGTCCTCAGAAGGATCGTCCATCACCGAAGGCATCGGCCAGGGGCGCGTCACGGCGAATTTGCGGGATGCGCCGATAGACGACGCCTATCGCATCGCCGACGACGAGGCGCTGCCGATATTGTATGATCTCATCATGCATGAGGGGATGTGCCTGGGCGGGTCGAGCGGCATCAATATCGCCGGCGCCATTCGGCTTGCTCGCGATCTGGGGCCCGGCAAGACCATCGTGACGGTCCTTTGCGATTACGGCATGCGGTACGGTGCCAAATTGTTCAATGCCGAATTTCTGCGCACACATGATCTGCCACTGCCGCCGTGGCTTTCTCACCCGGCGCCGAAACGCGAGATCCCATTTCTATGATGAACCGCTCCTCTCCTCTGGTCTCGACGGAATGGCTGGCAGAACATCTCTCGGCGCCAGACATCCGAGTTGCGGATGCGTCCTGGTATCTTCCCCAGACAGGGCGAAATGCCAAATCCGAATATCTCTCGGCACATATTCCGGGCGCGGTGTTTTTCGACATCGACGATCTGTCGGATGAAGCGAGCAACCTGCCCCATATGCTGGCGCCGCCCGCGAAATTTGCGAGCCGCATGCGGCAGCTAGGGCTCGGCGATGGCAATTTGATCGTCGTCTACGACGGGGCCGGCATATATTCGTCGGCGCGCGCCTGGTGGATGCTGCGCGCCATGGGGCATGAGGATGTTGCCGTGCTCGATGGCGGTTTCCCTAAATGGAAACGCGAAGGCCGGCCCATTCAGGATATTGTCCCGCAACCACCATCGCGACATTTCACGCCCCGCCCCAATACTGCGCTGCTGCGCGATTTCTCACAGATCCTGCAAAACCTCGAAACGCGTCGCGAACAGGTGGTCGATTTGCGCGGCGCGGGCCGGTTCGCGGGAAAAGAAGCGGAGCCAAGGCCCGGCGTCCGTCCCGGCCATATCCCCGGCAGCACAAACCTTCCCTATACGGAGCTTTCCGATGAAGCGGGCATCCTGAAATCGGCGGACGCGTTGCGGGACATTTTTGCTGCACGCGGTATCGATCCCGGAAAACCGATCGTGACCAGTTGCGGATCGGGCGTGACAGCTGCCATCGGGATGCTGGCGCTGATCGTCGGTGGTGCACGCGACGTTTCTCTCTATGACGGATCCTGGTCCGAATGGGGGGCGCGCCCCGAAGTACCGGTCGCAACCGGATGACCGTCACCAGGCTTCCGCGCCGGCTTTCGACTGTTGTTACCTTTCTCGAGATGCGGGCCAGGCCAGCGGCAATTCCGCCGCCGCAGCCCAAGGGTAAAGTCGCGCTGTTGCGGGCGGTGAATCCGCCCGTACATTTCTATCGCTATCTCTACGATGCCGTCGGGCGCGATTATCATTGGGTCGACCGCAAAAAGCTGAGCGATGAGCAATTGGCGCCGGTCATCGGCGATGACCGCATCGAGCTTTTCGTTCTGTATGCGGATGGTTGCCCCGCCGGTATGGCGGAGCTCGATTTCCAGGATGGCGCAACAGCGAACCTCGCCTATTTCGGCCTGATTCGGGAATTCATCGGCCGCAAGCTGGGCTATTTCTTCCTGTACCACGCGGCGGTGAATGCGTGGGCGAAGCCGATATCGCGCCTGCTCGTGAACACCTGCACGCTCGATCATCCCCGGGCACTTCCGCTTTACCAAAGACTGGGCTTTGCGCCCTACAGCCGCGAGGACCGGTACATCGAGCTTCTGTGAGTGGAAGCCATTTGCTTCCGCAGCGCCGCCGTGCAGACTTGACGCTCAAACGTGGGAGCCAAGGGCATGAGCCGGACCGATACCGTCGCCGTACAGGACGCCGAACCCCAGTTATTCGGCCACCCGCTCGGGCTTACTTTCCTGTTCACGACGGAGATGTGGGAGCGGTTCTCCTATTACGGGATGCGCGCCATCCTCGTCCTCTATCTCACGAACTTCCTTCTGCTGAGTGGTCAGGCCGAGCATGTGGCCGGTTACGCGACGTTGAAAGGCATTTTCGAAAGCCTCGTGGGACGCCACCTCGAAGTGCAACCTTTCTCATCGCTGATCTACGGAACCTACACTGCTTTTGTGTATCTGACGCCATTTTTTGGCGGCATCATTGCCGACAAATATTTGGGTCAGCGATTTTCAGTAATTGTCGGCGGTGTCATCATGACGATCGCCGAATTGACGCTGATGGTTCCTTCACTCTTCTTTCTTGGACTGCTGTTCCTCATCATAGGTAATGGTTTTTTCAAGCCCAATATCTCGACTCAGGTCGGCAATCTGTACAAGCCCGGCGACAGCCGCATCGACCGCGCCTATTCGATTTTCTACGTTGGCATCAATGTCGGTGCGTTCTTATCGCCGCTTATCTGCGGCTCGCTGGGCGAAAGCATCGGATATCACTGGGGTTTCTTCGCGGCCGGCGTAGGAATGTTGGCGGGCGTGTTTATCTACCTTGCAGCATTGCGGACTCTTCCACCGGATCGCATCAGCCGGTTGAAGGCAAAGACCGAGGAAAAAACAAAACTTACGGCACAGGACTGGAAGGCCGTACTAGCGTTGGTGCTGCTTTGCATTCCCACATCGCTCTTCTGGGCGGTCTATGAGCAGCAGGGCAACACGATCAGCCTGTGGGCACAGGATTTCACTGACCGTCGACTAATTCCTGGGATTCTCAATGTTGAAATACCAGTAACGTGGTTCCAGGCGTTCAATCCGTTCATGATCTTTGCCTTTACGCCGCTCGTTGTCATGTTGTGGACGCGGCAATCCAAACTTGGCAAGGAACCTTCCACGGTGACCAAAATGGCGCTGGGTGATTTCATGCTCGGTCTGTCATATCTCATCATGGCCGCCGCCGCTTATCTTGCGGGACCAACCGGACACGCGAGCTGGCTATGGCTGCTATTCTTCTTCGTTGTTATTACGCTCGGCGAGCTTTATCTGTCACCGATCGGCCTTGCCCTGGTCGCGCGCGTTGCTCCGCCATCCATACTCTCGGCGATGATGGGACTCTGGTTCATTACCAGCTTCACGGGCAATCTTCTCCAAGGTTATATCGGCAGCTTCTTCAGCGAGATGGATAAGACCCATTTTTTTCTGCTCTGCGCAGCCATAGGCGGTGTTGCAGCGGCTATCACATGGGCTTTCGATCGCCCGCTGCGCTCCATCCTCGAAGGCCAGCCGCAGGTTTCACCAGTCCTGACGGCCGAGCCTCAAGCGGAGCCACATATAGAACCCGTGCCGGGAGAGTAATCTTCGGAATACGGATCAGGTTCCCGCATGTCGCGCTCTTCCTCGGCTGACACGCGTGCCACGCGTGCCGGACGCATGAGCCGGGAGCATTACGGCGTCGTCAACACGCCGGTCTATCGTGCTTCGACCGTTCTTTATGAAAATCTGGCAGCGCTGGAAGCTGGCGATGCCCCCTATATTTATGGCCGTCTCGGCACGCCGACATCACGTAGTCTCGAGGAAGCTGCAACTGCGTTGGAAGGCGGCGCGCGTACCGTACTCTGTCCCTCGGGACTCGGTGCGATTACGACGGCCATTCTCACTGTCTGCTCAGCCGGCGATCATCTGCTGATTACCGATAGTTGTTATGGACCGACACGAAGTTTTTGTGACAAGGCGCTGCAGAGGTTTGGTGTTGAAACGACCTATTATGATCCGTCGATTGGAAAAGATATCGCCGGATTGTTTCGTGCCAATACGCGGGCGGTCTTTTGCGAAAGCCCCGGCTCGCTGACATTTGAAATTCAGGACGTTCCAGCGATCGTCGAAGAAGCTCATGCCCGCAACGCGTCGGTCTTGCTCGACAATACTTGGGCGACACCTGTCTATTTCGATGCGTTCCATCACGGCGTGGACCTGTCGATACAGGCGGCAACGAAATATGTCGGGGGCCACGCCGACATCATGCTGGGATATGTGACGGCAAACGCGGACCATGCCGAGCGGCTCGTAAACACACACGAGCAATTGGGACTTTGTGTCAGCGGCGACGATTGCTTCCTCGCGCTCAGGGGACTGCGCACCCTTCCGATCCGCCTCGCGCGCCATCAGGAAACGGCGCTGAGGCTCGCGTCATGGCTTCGTAAACAGCCCGAGGTCGCCCATGTTCTGCATCCGGCGCTGGAGGACGATCCCGGGCACGCGATCTGGGCGCGCGATTTCAAGGGCTCGAGCGGGTTATTCGGCCTGGTACTCAAGCCCGTGAGCGACGTTGCGCTTCACGCATTCTTCGACGGTTTTTCTTTATTCGGCCTCGGCTATTCCTGGGGCGGATATGAAAGCCTCATCGTTCCGGCTCACATCCGGCGGACCGCCAAACAGTTCGCGGCAGAAGGGCCCCTGCTACGTATTCATGCCGGACTGGAAGATCCTGACGACCTTCTGGAGGATCTCGAACGCGGCTTTGAGCGTTTGCGCGGACAAAGCCAGCCCGAACGATGAGGGGTGTCGCGAGACTCTACTGGCATGGCTGGCAAAATTTTTTCATGGGCAGCCGGCTAGACCGCTATCGTGCCTTTCTCGCCGCCCTGACGGCTTACGGCTATAGCTTCCGGACATTCAGCGAATTTGTGAAAGTTTCGGATGGATGGACGGCGCCCGTTTGCCTTCTGCGAAACGACATCGACAGCGACCCGGATGGTGCGGCATCGATGTTTGATTGCGATCGCCAGGCC
>DASXXW010000081.1:0-7358 GCA_036502865.1 Rhizomicrobium sp. | reverse complement strand
CGTTCATCGAATTCCCGATCAAGGGACCGGATTCGACTGTTGCGGCGCGCGCGGCAATGGCGGCGCGTCAGCAGCCGGACAAATATGTCGCGTTTCATTTTGCGCTGATGAGCCAGGAAGGTGCGGTCGATCAGAATATTGTCTTTGCGATCGCAAAAAAGGCGGGACTCGACGTAACGAAGCTAAAGACTGACATGGCATCGCCCGGCGTAGATCTCGCGCTTGCTCGCGCCCACACCTTGGCTCAGTCCTCCGGTATCGACGGCACTCCCGCCTTCATCGTTGACGGGAAAATTCGCGAAGGCGCAGTCAATGACAGCGAACTCGCGCAAATGAGCAAGTCATAAGAAACTAATAAGGATCAGATCAGGCCTGCGAGCGGGCTGGACGGATCGGCATAGCGTTTCTTGGGCATCCGTCCGGCGCGATAGGCGAGACGTCCCGCTTCGACGGCATGGCGCATCGCCTCCGCCATCAACACGGGATGTTTTGCTTCAGCGATTGCCGTGTTCATCAACACGGCGTCGCAGCCCAGCTCCATCGCGACCGCAGCATCAGACGCGGTACCAACGCCGGCATCCACAATGACCGGCACTTTTGCTTCTTCCACAATGATCCGGATGTTGACCGCGTTCTGCACGCCGAGGCCGGAACCAATAGGCGCGGCCAACGGCATGATTGCTGATGCGCCTGCATTCTCCAGCCGTTTCGCCATCAACGGATCGTCGCTGCAATAGACCATCACCTGGAAGCCCTCACCCACCAGTAGTTCGGTGGCGCGCAGAGTTTCTAGCATGTCAGGGTAGAGCGTTTTCCGGTCGCCCAGCACTTCGAGTTTAACAAGCGTCCAGCCGCCGGCTTCGCGCGCCAAGCGTAAGGTGCGCACAGCGTCCTCGCCCGTGAAACATCCGGCGGTGTTTGGGAGATAGGTGATCTTGAGCGGGTCGATGAAATCGACCAATCGCGGCGCACCCGGATCGCTGAGATTGACGCGCCTCACCGCAACAGTAACGATCTCAGCCCCGGCGGCTTCGACCGCGGCGGCATTCTCTGCATAGTTTTTGTATTTCCCCGTGCCGACGATGAGGCGGGAATTATACCGCCTGCCTGCAATAACGAGCGGCTTGTCAAAAGGCACGTCGACAGCGGGCGCATTTCCGCCGCCGATGAAATGAACGATCTCCAGCCTGTCGCCCTCGCCAAGCTCGACCGTCGCGTAGGCCGAACGCGGCACGATTTCGGCATTGCGTTCGATAGCGATCTTGGTGGGATTCATCCCCAAATTCGCCAGAAGCCCCTCAAGGTTCAAAGGGCCTTCTATTTGCCGGGGTTCGCCGTTGATCCTGAAGTTGATGAGCATGCCCTGTGCCTTGAAGGTTTCCGTTACCGGGATTGCTAAAGTATAAGGCCATTGAATCGTGCCCGACCGGAGATTCGATGGCCAAGTCTCATCGCAGCGAGAAGACGCTGCCGATATATGTCCTCAACGGCCCAAACCTCAATCTTCTCGGCAGCCGGGAGCCCGAAATCTACGGAACACTGACCTTGAAGGACATCGAGAAAAAAGTGAAGGAACGGGCTCAAGCCTTTGGCTGGAAAACTGTATTTCGGCAGAGTAATCGGGAGGGCGAGCTCGTCGACTGGATCCAGGAAGCGCGCGACCGGGCATTGGGTGTCGTGCTCAACGCCGGCGCATATAGTCACACCTCGATCGCCTTGCTCGATGCGTGCCGTGCGCAAGGAAAACCGTTGGTGGAAGTCCACCTGTCCAACCCGTATCGCCGGGAGCATTTCCGCCGTCGTTCCTATATCAGCGAGGCGGCGCACGGCGTGATTTGCGGCTTCGGCGGCAACAGTTATCTCTTGGCCGTTGACGCGTTGTCTGAACTCGTGAAGGGGCCTGCATCATGAACATGAAAGAGCTGGGCGCGCGGATCGCAGGCAACGCAAAAGACAAGGAACAGAATTTGGTGGACGCAGCCGCTATTCGGGAACTCGCAGAACTCCTCGAGGAAACTGGCCTCGGCGAGATCGAAATCGAGCATGGCGGCCGCCGTATCCGCGTCGTCCGGGCCAGCCAGGGCGCGCCTTTCGCTGCCACGCCTGTTCCCGTGATGTCCGAGAGAGTTGCTGTACCAGATCGCCCGGAGCCGGCGGCCCGCAAATCCGATGCGGAGGGTGCTGTGCCATCGCCGCTTGTGGGAACCGTCTACATTGCGCCTGAGCCGGGCAAACCGCCTTTCGTCAAAGTCGGCGATACGGTCCGTGAGGGAGATACGCTGCTGATCGTTGAAGCCATGAAAACGATGAATCCGATTCTGGCGCCGCGTTCGGGAACAGTGAAGGAGGTCTGCGTCCGGGATGCACAGCCCGTCGAATTCGGACAGACGCTGATCGTACTTTCCTCCAATTGAACAAATTGCACGCGTCATCGCGACCGGTCATCGATGTTTGAAAAAATACTTATCGCAAATCGTGGCGAGATCGCGCTCAGGATCAATCGCGCCTGCAAGGAAATGGGCATCGCCACGGTAGCCGTACATTCCACAGCGGATGCGGATGCCATGCATGTGCGGCTGGCCGATGAAAGCGTCTGCATCGGGCCGCCTCCGGCAGCGCAGAGCTATCTCAACATTCCGCAGATCATCGCGGCCTGCGAAATAACAGGCGCCGAAGCGATCCATCCCGGCTACGGATTTCTCTCCGAGAATGCTCGGTTCGCCGAGATCGTCGCCGAACACGGGCTCACTTTCATTGGTCCGCGTCCCGATCACATCAGGCTGATGGGCGACAAGATCACAGCCAAACAGGCGGTCGCTCGTGTCGGCATTCCGACAGTTCCGGGATCGGATGGCGGCGTTGGAAGCGACGCGGAGGCGGCAAAGATCGCCGACAGCCTCGGCTATCCGGTACTCATAAAGGCGGCCGCGGGCGGGGGCGGCCGGGGTATGAAAGTCGCGCGCAAACCGGAAGAGCTTTCGCTTGCGCTGACGACCGCACGAACGGAAGCCAAGGCCGCATTCGGCGACGACACGGTCTATATGGAAAAATATCTGGAGCGGCCGCGCCATATCGAGGTGCAGGTACTCGCCGACTCGCAGGGCAAGGTTTTGCATCTCGGCGAGCGCGACTGTTCTTTGCAGCGCCGTCACCAGAAATTATGGGAAGAAGCACCCTCGCCTGCTCTCAATTCAAGACAGCGCGAGGAGATCGGCCAGACAGTTACATCGGCACTGACCAAGCTCGGTTATCTCGGAGCCGGTACCGTCGAATTTCTCTTCGAAGATGGCGCCTTCTATTTCATCGAAATGAACACGCGGCTGCAGGTCGAACACCCGGTGACGGAGGCGATCACCGGCATTGACATCGTCCGCGAGCAAATCCGGATAGCGGCCGGCGGCTCTTTGGAGATCACACAGAAAGATATTGTGATTTCAGGCAACGCCATCGAATGCCGTATCAATGCCGAGAACCCGTTCACATTCCAGCCCTCACCCGGAACGATCACGCAATTTCATGCTCCCGGCGGATTGGGCGTCCGCTTCGATTCCGCTCTCTATACCGGCTATCGGATCCCACCTTTCTACGACAGCCTCACGGGCAAGCTGATCGTTCACGGCAAAAACCGGAACGAATGCCTCATGCGATTGCGGCGCGCGCTGGATGAATTGGTGGTCGACGGCATCGAAACAACCATCCCTCTCTTCCAGCAACTCGTCCGCGAGCCCGATATCATCAACGGCGATTATCACATTCACTGGCTGGAGCATTTCCTGGCGGCGCGCGGCGCCTGATCTCACAGGGAATGCCGAAACTCACGGACATCAACACGGATCTGTTGTTGAGGGCGTATGCCCACGGCGTGTTTCCCATGGCGCGCCGGCGCGATGACGAGGAGATCTATTTCGTATCTCCCGAAGAACGCGGTGTCATCCCTCTCGATACTTTTCATCTATCGCGCCGTCTCGCCCGCACGGTCCGCAGCGACCGCTTTACGGTGCGGATCAATACGGATTTTCCGGCTGTGATCGGAGCTTGCGCCGAAGCGGCACCGGACCGCGAGGAAAGCTGGATCAATGCCCAGATCCATTCTCTCTATTGCCGGTTACATGAAATCGGGCATGCGCATAGCGTCGAATGCTGGCGCGAGGACCGGCTCGTAGGTGGACTGTATGGTGTGAGCCTGGGCGGCGCTTTCTTTGGCGAAAGCATGTTTTCGCGCGAGCGCGACGCAAGCAAAGTCGCCCTCGTCCATCTCGTCGCACGGTTGAAAGCCGGAGGTTTTACGCTGCTGGATGCGCAATTCCTCACCGATCATCTGGCGCAATTCGGAGCGATGGCCATTCCACGCGACATTTATCTGGAGCGACTGGCGGACGCGATTACCCGGAACGCGAACTTCCGTTCCGACGGGCCTTATTGCCCGGAGCCTTCCGGCAAATCCGGAACGTTTTCCTTTGCGCCTGAATCGGGCGACGTCGCCTTCACAGGAGCGGTCGAAGCCACCACGGGAGCTACCTGGCCGGGCTGGTTCGTTTTGCAGCTGATAACCCAGACGTCATAGAGCGGGTGCTGGACGCCGTTGAGCGACGGGCTCGATGCGTGCATCCAACCGGAAAAAATCCGGCGCGCTGGCTGCGACGATGGATGATCCATCACCTCAATGAAAGCAGTCGTCTCGGGCGGCTCGCTCGGCGGCGTCGAGTAACAATAGCGGGCCGTGATCGTCAGCGTCGCGAAATCGACCGGCACTCCGACGGGCGCGAAAATATTCGTCGGGCGTCCCGTCATCTTGTCCAGCCCGCGGAGCACGACGGCGCGTTTGACGCCGTCTTTGCCCGGCACGGCATCGGCGACAGTAAGCGTCTTCTGCGCAAACGCAGGTGCGCCGAGAAGCATCACGCCTGCGGTAACGAGAAGCATCACGCCTGCGGTAATCAGAATCGCGCGTCGCACGCTCATTTGCCTCCGGCATTCCCGTACATGGCGCGGCCGATCAGGCCCATGAGATCGATCGACCCTTGCGTGTTGGTGATCTCACCGCCTGGTGGCAACATTTTGTCGCTCCCGCCCGGCTGGATGGCCAGATAGGAATTGCCCATGATTCCCGCCGACGTGATCTTCACCGACGAATCGTCTGGCACTTTGATGTCGCTCCGCACCGAGATGTCGGCGAGCACGGCATAAGTCTTCGGATCGAGCTCAAGGGCCGTCACTCGGCCCACCTTCACGCCGTGCAACCGCACATCCGTACCTGTCGAAATCCCGTCGGCGCTGGCGAACCGTGCGCTCAGCTCATATCCCCCGAGCGAACCCGAACTTGTCGACGTGTAGGCGAAATACAAAAAACCCGCCGCCACACAGATGACGAAGGCACCCAACAGCGTCTCGAAGGTATTGTTCTGCATCGCAGATGACTTTCGCTAGGACGTTTATTCCGGCTTCCAGGCTTCGTAATCCCCCGTTGCGGGCGCGTGAATGCCGGACTCGGCCAGGCTGCCGGGAGGATGATACGCCCCGATTGTCCCCGTCAGATTTGGCTGGTGATCTTTTTCCCAGGATTTGACGGGGAGCGGCGCCACGGTCGGCGGCTCGCGAAACGTATGATGCAGCCATCCATGCCACTCGGGCGGAACGCGCGAAGCCTCGACGGTGCCATTGTAGATGACCCACCGCCGCGTGCCGGCACGGTTCTGGTAGTAGCGATTTCCGAACCGGTCATCCCCGACCCGATTGCCGGAGAAAAATGTATTGGCGCGTGTTCCAAGGGTTGCGCCCCGCCACCAGATAAAAATCGAACCCAGAACTGACATCCAATATTCCGACCAAGGACTCGCGAGCGACTATATAGAGACAGGCATCGGCGCGCGCCAATCGCAGTTGTGAATCAAGCCCAAATCAACATCTGGCATTTACCATTTATCGCTTGCGCAGGCCGCCCGGTTGTGCCCATAGTTCGGGGTCGCCGCTACTCGCGGCACAACATCTAGGGGAAGCAAGGCGTCCAAGACGTGGCCACCGGCGGTAAGCCGGTTCCGCGAGCGGATGCGTCTTGTCAGGAAGGCGGCCATCCGGCCGGGCAACGGGGATTTGCATGCGCATTCATCGCCATTTCACAGTCGACGGCCGCTCACCCTTCGAAGGTCTCCGCTTTCATGGGATCGCGAGCGAGATACGTAATCCCGATGGATCGGTGGTTTTTCGTCAGTCGGACATCGAGGTGCCCGCCGACTGGAGCCAGGTCGCCAGCGATGTTCTTGCGCAGAAATATTTCCGCAAAGCCGGTGTTCCCGTAAAGCTGAAGGCCGTGCCCGAAGAAGGCGTGCCAGAGTTCCTGTGGCGCCATGTTGCCGATGGCGAAGAATCGACCGGCGAAACCTCGGCGCGCCAAGTGTTTCACCGCATGGCGGGCACCTGGACCTATTGGGGCTGGAAGGGCGGATATTTCGATTCCGAATCCGACGCGCGCACTTTCTATGACGAGCTTTGTTACATGCTCGCCACCCAGAAGGCGGCGCCCAACAGCCCGCAATGGTTCAACACGGGCCTTCACTGGGCGTATGGAATCGACGGGCCGAGCCAGGGTCATTACTACGTAGATCCGGTTTCGCGCCGCCTGGTGAAATCCACCTCCGCCTATGAGCATCCGCAACCGCATGCCTGTTTCATCCAGAGCGTGTCGGACGATCTCGTCAATGAAGGCGGGATCATGGATCTGTGGACGCGCGAGGCGCGGCTGTTCAAATATGGCTCGGGCACGGGATCGAATTTCTCCAGCTTGCGTGGCGAAAATGAATCGCTGTCGGGTGGCGGCAAATCATCCGGCCTGATGAGCTTCCTGAAGATCGGCGACCGGGCAGCCGGCGCGATCAAATCGGGCGGCACGACGCGGCGCGCCGCCAAAATGGTGATCGTCGATGTCGACCATCCGGACATCGAGCAGTTCATCGACTGGAAGGTAATCGAAGAACAGAAGGTCGCGGCATTGGTGGCCGGTTCCAAACTGGCCGAGATGCATCTCAAGGCGGTAATGCGGGCCTGCATCAATTGCGAGGGATCGGGTGACGATTGTTTCGACCCGCGGAAGAATCCCGCTTTGCGCCGCGAGGTGAAAGCAGCCCGCAAATCGATGATCCCCGACAATTACATCGAGCGGGCAATCTCCTTTGCACGCCAGGGCTTCAAGGAAATCGATTTCCAGTTCTCCACTTACGACACGGACTGGGATTCCGAAGCCTATCTCTCCGTATCGGGCCAGAACTCCAACAACAACGTACGCGTGACCGACGATTTCCTGCGCGCCGTTGAGGAAGACGACGAATGGCGTCTTTCCAATCGCTGCGGCGGCGTCGCAAAGG
>DASXXW010000080.1:0-16106 GCA_036502865.1 Rhizomicrobium sp. | reverse complement strand
CTCGTTTGGTGCGATCGCGCCCAGTGTTTGTTTCGATGGATTGCCATGCGTCAAATACCCCCTCACCCTAACCCTCTCCCCCGAAATCGGGGGAGAGGGAGTGAGCGGCGCAAATAGTCTCGACGGCAGCCCTCGAACGGGCATTGTCAATTCGCGTCATGATGGGCTCGCAAAGCTGAGACAGGTTTCAAGAATGTTTTTGAGAATACCGCGCATCGCGGCGGCACGATCTGCATTGTAGGGCTGCGGCCAGTTATCCGGCGTGGGTCGATCCGGCTCTTCCATATAACCGCGCATGGCCAGCTCAAGCTGCACGGCGTGTACGCCTTTGTCGGGCGCGCCATAATGGCGGGTGGTATATCCGCCTTTGAAGCGCCCGTTTGTCACGCGCGAGAAAAGAGTCTCCCTCTCCCCCCTTTGGGGGGCGAGGGAGCGAGCGTCACAAACCTTCTCGATCGCCGACGTCAATTCAGCACTACAACTCGCGCCGGAATTGGTGCCGATGTTGAAATTCGGCAGCTCGCCCTCGAACAATCGCGGGATGCGGGAGCGTATGGAGTGGGCTTCGAAAAGAACGACTCGTTCGTGACGCTGACGAAGCCGCGCGATCTTGCTTTCGATCGCTTGATGATAGGGCACGAAATACAATTCGCGCCGCCGCGCGATCTCTTTGTCGTCCGGCGCGAAGCCGTCGCGATAGAGAGGTTGGCCGTCAAACGTAATGGTCGGACACAGCTCCGTCGTGTTTTGGCCCGGATAAAGCGATTGACCCGACGGATCGCGGTTCACGTCGATGACACTGCGTGACAACGATGTACGAATGATCGTTGCGTTCAGGGACGGCGCGAAATCATAAAGCAGATGAATCCACCAATCTGCATCCTTGCGCGCCAACCATGATGAGACGAACCGCGGTTCGATCTCCTGCGGAATATCCGTACCGGTATGCGGCATGGACAGGATCAGCGGCGCATCACCTCGGACGACACCCAACCAGGACGGAACATCGCTCATCGGCCGCGCCTGATACGTGCATGGAGGGGATTGAATCCCATGCGATAGACGAGCTCTGCCGGCCGTTCGATATTCCAGATCGCCAGATCGCAATGTTTTCCGGACTCGAGCGTCCCTGTTATATCAAGCCGTCCAAGTGCGCGCGCGGCTTCGCGTGTGACACCGGCGATGCATTCTTCCACCGTCAGCCGGAACAGGGTCGCGCCCATGTTCATCGTCAGCAAAATCGATGTCAGCGGAGAGGTGCCGGGATTACAGTCCGTGGCGATCGCAATGGGCACGCCATGCTTTCGCAGAAGCGCGACGGGCGGCTGGCGCGTTTCGCGCAGAAAATAATAGGCACCGGGAAGCAGTACAGCTGTCACGTCCGCACGGCACATCGCTTCGATACCTGCTTCATCGCTCCACTCCAGATGATCGGCAGACAATGCATGAAAGCGTGCGGCGAGTGTCGCGCCGTTCAGGTTGGAAAGCTGGTCGGCGTGGAGCTTGACGCGCAGGCCGCAGGCAGCCGTCGCTTCGAAGACGCGTGTCATCTGTTCAGGTGAGAAGGCGATGGACTCGCAGAACCCATCGACCGCATCCGCCAGCCCATCGCGCGCAATTTCGGGCAGCCATTCGCGGCACAGCCGGTCGATATAGAAATCCTTGTCGCCCTGTGCTTCCGGCGGCAGCGAATGGGCGCCGAGGAATGTTGTAACAACATCGACATCGCATTCGCGCCCCAGCCGCCTCGCCGCGTGGAGTTGTTTCCGCTCGTCCTCCAGTGTCAGGCCGTAACCGGATTTGATTTCGACGGTTGTAATTCCTTCCGCCACCAATGCGCTGAGCCGTGGCAGGGAAGCAGCTACCAGCGCATCTTCGCTCGCACGCCGTGTCTCTTTAACGGTGGACAGAATGCCCCCGCCCGCGTGCGCAATCTCTTCATAGGTTGCGCCAGCCAGACGCATTTCGAATTCGCGGGCGCGGTCGCCGCCATAGACCAGGTGCGTGTGGCAATCGATCAGGCCCGGTGTGATCCAGCGGCTTTCGCAATCGATACTCTCGGCACTTTCAAATTGCGGGGCATCTGCAGCTTCGCCGGCATAGATGACCTTGCCACCGGCAGCAGCGAGCACGCCGCCTTCGACAGTGCCCAGGCCGGGAAGGCCGGGCGCCAAAGTCAAAAGCCGGGCGTTGTGCCAAAGCGTATCGCAGCGCATCGAACCTCGCGGAAACCCGCTTGGCGGCGCGGGCCGGAACGTCTCTTATGGCCGCTGGAGAAGAGTCGCAACGGGATGCGGATGCTTTGGTTCGAGACTGCCCTCCTGGGAGATGGCTGGGCACGAAATGTGCGCATCGAAACGGAAGACGGCCGCATCAGCCGCATCGAATCTGGCGCTGCGCCGCATGCAACCGATTCGCGCCATGCCATCCTGCTTCCCGGTCTTTGCAATGTGCACAGCCACGCGTTCCAGCGCGGCATGGCGGGGCTGGCCGAGACCCGCGGACCGGAGAATGACGATTTCTGGACCTGGCGCGAGGTCATGTATCATTTCCTTGATCGGCTCACGCCGGAGGACGTAGAGGCGATTGCGGCACTCGCTTATGTCGAGATGCTGGAGGGCGGTTTCACCCGCGTCGGCGAATTCCATTACCTGCACAATGATCCGTCGGGCTCGTCCTATGCCGATCCGGCGGAACTGGCCGCTCGCATCGCAGCGGCAGCGGAACAGACGGGTATCGGTCTCACTCTGCTTCCGGTTTTCTACGCCCATGCCAATTTCGGCGGCACGCCGCCGAAACCGGGCCAGCGCCGCTTTATTACGGACGTCGAATCCTTTGCGCGGCTCGTGGACGCAAGCCGGACAGTAATTGCCCCTCTGCCGGACGCGAATCTCGGTGTGGCGCCACACAGTTTGCGCGCTGTTACTCCGGAAGAATTACAACGTATCGTTCCGTTTGCGGGTGGCGGGCCGGTGCATATCCATGCCGCCGAACAAACCAAAGAGGTCGAGGATTGCCTGGCCTGGAGCGGCGCGCGCCCGGTCGAATGGTTGCTCGATAACGCGGACGTGGACTCACGATGGTGCTTGGTCCACGCGACCCACATGCTGGAAAGCGAAACGACACGTTTGGCGCAAAGCGGTGCGGCCGCCGGGCTTTGCCCTGTGACCGAAGCCAATCTCGGGGACGGTGTGTTTCCGGCGCGAACCTATCTCGACGCGTATGGGCGATTCGGCATCGGCACGGATTCGAATGTCCGTATCGCCGCGGCTGAAGAACTCGGTATGCTGGAATATGCGCAGCGTTTGTCGCGGCGCGCCCGCAATCTCTGGCCGGCTAGGCAGGGTGAATCTACCGGCCGCGCGCTGTTCGATGGTGCGCTTGCCGGCGGCGCGCAGGCATTGGGGCAACCCAATTGCGCTTTGCGGCTGGGCGGGCCGGCCGATTTTTTCAGCCTTTCCGCCGCCGATCCCTCACTCGCGGGTCGCAAGGACGACGCAATCCTGGATAGCTGGATCTTCGCGGGCGCTGCGATCGATAGCGTCTGGCGCCGCGGGCAACAGATTGTTTCGGGCGGACGTCACCGTGACCGGGATGCCATCGCCGCGCGTTATGGACAGGTTCTGCGAAACCTGTTGTCCGCCTGATGCGACATTTATCCGTGCTGCTGATAGCCTGTTTGAAATGAAGAATCTCGCGCCGTCGATCACCATTGAAACACCGGCCACGGTGAAGCTGGATCAGGCTTCGCGGCCGCCGCGGCTCGTGCTGGGCGGCGAATGGGTGGTGGCGGAAGCGGCGCGCCTGGATACGGTGCTGCACGCCCTGAAATTCGCCGATGTGCCGGAGATCGTCATCGACGGTTCCGGCATCACGCTTCTCGACAGTGCGGGCGTGTGGCTGGTGATGCGTACGGCGCATGCGCTCAAGGCCGCCCGGACCAATGTCCGCGATGTAATTATGCCGGAGCATTACCGCACGCTGTTCGCGACACTGGAGGCAGATGCGCCGTCGCCGGAAGTGATACAGCCTCATCCGTTCACGATTGAGGGTTATCTTGAGCGCATCGGCCGCAGCACAGTTCAGATCCTGCGCCAGACCTATGATCTCGTCGGATTTCTGGGTCGCGTGTCGGTGGAAGCGTGGGAAGCGATTATGTCCCCGCGCCGCGAATTGCCGTTCCCGGCTTTCGTTCAACAAATCGAAGAGACGGGCCTCAGCGCGCTTCCCATTGTCGGCATGCTTGCCTTCCTGCTCGGCATCGTACTCGCCTATCAGGGTGCGGATCAGCTCAAGCGTTTCGGCGCGCAGATCTACACAATCGATTTTCTGGGCGTCGGTTTCCTGCGCGAGTTGGGCGGGCTGGTCACCGCCATCATTATCGCGGGCCGTTCGGGCTCGGCTTTCACGGCGCAGATCGGATCGATGCGCGTCAATGAAGAAACCGACGCCATGCAGACCATCGGTCTCAACATCGCGGAGATCCTCGTTCTGCCGCGCGTGTTGGGACTCATGCTCACGCTCCCGCTGCTCACTTTTTTCGCCGATGTGGTGGGAATCATCGGCGGAATGGTGATGACCTATTTCGATCTCGGCATCACCATCCCGGCCTTCATGCGCGAGCTCGAAGGCGCGATCACGCTGAAAACGCTGCTGGTCGGTCTCATCAAGGCGCCGGTCTTTGCATTTGTTATTGCGCTGGTCGGCTGTTTCGAAGGCCTGCGCGTCGAACGTAACGCCGCCAGCGTCGGCAAGCTCACCACACGCTCGGTCGTGGAGGCGATCTTCCTGATCATCGCGCTCGATGCGGCTTTTTCGGTACTCTTTTCGGTGATCGGCTTCTGATGCCCCAGGATACGAAAACCGACAGAGTTGCAATCCGCATTCGCGGCCTGGTGAATGCGTTCGGCGGCACGGTGATCCATGATCATCTCGACCTCGATGTGATGCGCGGCGAAGTGCTGGGCGTGGTCGGCGGCTCGGGCACCGGCAAATCGGTGCTTTTGCGCTCGATCATCGGACTCAACCGTCCGCAATCCGGAAGTATCAAGGTCTTCGGGCAGGAAACCGCCGAAACCGATATCGAGGACTTTCATGGCCTGCAATTGCGCTGGGGCGTGTTGTTTCAGGAGGGCGCGCTGTTCAGCTCGCAGACCGTGGCGCAAAACATCCAGGTGCCGATGCGGCGTTGGACGCATATGAACCAGGGACTGATGGACGAATTGGCGGCGGTGAAACTGGCGCTGGTCGGGCTGCCGCCGGACACGGCGCACAAATACCCGTCGGAGCTTTCCGGGGGCATGACCAAGCGCGCCGGACTGGCGCGGGCGCTGGCGCTCGATCCGGAACTCCTGTTCCTCGACGAGCCGACATCCGGACTCGACCCCATTTCCGCCGCCCATTTCGACGAACTCGTCCGCAACCTGCAGCAAAGTCTCGGGTTGACCATTTTCATGGTCACGCATGATCTCGATTCTCTGCGTGCCACGACCGACCGGATCGCCGTTCTGGTCAACAAGACGATCAAGGTCGGCACCATCGACACGCTGGTGAAGGACACCGATCCCTGGATCCATGAATATTTTTGCGGTGAGCGCGGCCGTGCCGCCCTTTCTGAGCCCGCCAAGCTCGCCGCGAATAATGATATGATTCCGCCGCCCCAGCCTCAGGGCAGCGGACGATGACTGAGCGCCGGCAAGGATAGGACGGGAACTCCGAACCATGGAAACCAAGGCAAATTACGTCGCCGTCGGGGTGTTCGTCATCGTCTTCCTGCTCGGGCTGCTGATCGCGCTCCTGTGGCTTGGAGGTTCTCAGTACACGGAGGAATATGCCTATTACCGCACCTATTTTTCCGGCAGCGTCACCGGTCTCGGCGACGGCACGCTGGTGCGTTACAACGGCATCCAGGTCGGGCACGTCTCGAAGGTCGATTTCGATCCGAACGACCCCAAACGCGTGATCGTGACGTTGCAGATCAATCCGGACCTGCCGATCCACACCGATTCGGTGGCCACGATTGCAAGCGAGGGACTGACCGGCGGCACCTATGTCGAAATCGATGGCGGCTCGAAGGATGCCGACGTGCTGCCGCAGACGGTGTTCGGCGAATATCCGGTGATCAAATCCAAACAATCGACGCTTCAGCAGCTCGAGCAATCGGCGCCGCAGCTTCTCAAGAAAATCAACGGCATCGCCGACCGGCTGACCGCCGTACTGAGCCCGCAGAACGAACAGGCTTTCGCGCAGACGCTTGTCAATCTGCGCGATGTGACGGGCGCGCTCGTGCATGACACGGCGGAGTTCGACAAGACGCTGAAGAATCTCGGCACCGCGTCGGTCGGGATCAATTCCGATCTTGCCGATCTGCACACCGTGCTGACCGGCGCCAATGATACGACCAAGAGGCTCGACAAGCTGTCCGACGATGTCGACAAATTATCGGGCGACCTCGACACGCAGGTGAACGGCGCGCGCTTCGATCAGCTGCTCGGGCAGACGCGCGATCTGCTGCGCAGCATGACGCATCTCTCCGATCAGCTTCAGCACGAGCCCACGCGGCTCATTTACGGCGATCGCCGCAAGGGATACACACCGCAATGAACAAACAACCAATCCGGCTCTCGCGGCGCGCACTCATTCCGGCTTCGGCATTGTTTCTGGCGCTGGCGGGGTGCGGCAGCCTTCTTGGGCCTTCGACACCGCCGCCGCAGATCTACCGCCTGGCACCCGAATTCCCCGCAGCATCGGGCGGCGCACCTGTTTCGTGGCAGCTCTCGATTGCGCGGCCAAGCACGGCGCAAACACTGGATTCCGAGCGCATCACGCTCTTGCGCGGCTCGGTGATGGATTACTACGCCGACGCGCAATGGAACGACACGGTTCCGCGGCTGGTGCAGTCGATGTTAGCCCAGGCGTTCGAACGCAGCGGCCGCATCACCGCCGTGGCGACCGAGTCCGAAGGCCTGCGTGCCGACTATTTGCTGGTGACGGAACTCCGCGATTTCGACGCGCAATATGACAGCGAAAACGGCGCGCCGCTCGCTGTGGTCGATATATCCGCCAAACTGCTCGACCAGCGCGGGAAGGTGATCGCCGTGCATGATGCGCGTCAGACGGCGCGCGCCGCACAAAACAACGTCGCAAGCGTCGTTGCCGCGTTCGATCAGGCTTCGGGTGCGGCCTTTGCCGATATCGCCGGCTGGGCGCTGCAAGCACCGCCGCCTTCGTGAGAAATTGACCACCAAGGCACAAAGAACACCAAGAAATTTGCTGCTTTGCCTTTCCTCCCCCGCGATAAGGGGGGAGGTGCCCAAAGGGCGGAGGGGGCCAAGTCGAAATGATTTCCCCCTCCACCGCTTCGCGGTCCCCCTCCCCCATGCATGCACGGGGGAGGAAACGACTCTGCCGAATCGCTTAGATTATCGATGATGCTGCGGCGCCTGTGCGATCGATGAATCTCTCCTGGTATCTCAGTCGCCTGGCTGCGATGGGGCCGCAGGAAATCGTCCATCGCGTTGTCGACCGCGTCCATGAAGCGGAGTGGAAGCGACGGTATTTCGCGGGCGGAGAACTACCTGTCGCGATTTTACCGGAGCGCCGATTCATCGGCGGTCTCGCGCGTGCGCGGGCCGGTGATGCACCCCAAATCCCGCGCGACAATCTCCTCCGCATTGCCGACCGGCTGCTCGCCGGCGAATGGCGCACCTTCGCCATCACGCGCACGGATGTAACAGCCGGTGTGGACTGGCATCTCGATCCGAAAACCGGCATGCGCGCGCCGGGCGCTATCTATGCGTTCGATATTCCCTTCGTTGGTGGCGCGAGCGCCTTCGATACCAAATATGTCTGGGAGCTTTCACGGCACCATCAGACGACTGTGCTGGCCGTGGCCTTCTGGCTCACCGGCGATGAGCGTTACGCCCGCGCCGCGGTGGAACAGATCGAATCCTGGGTCCGTGCCAATCCGTTTCTCGCCGGCATTCATTGGGCGAGCGGCATCGAGCTGGGCATACGGCTCATCGCATTTGCGTGGACGCGGCGCCTGCTGGAAGACTGGCCCGAAGCGCCGGCGCATTTCGAGAACAATGATTCGTTCGCGCGCAGCGTCGTCCAGCATCAATGGCTGCTCGCAAACCGGCGCAGCCATGGCTCTTCGGCAAATAATCATCTGATCTACGAAATGGCGGGGTTGTACATCTCCGCCTGTTGCATGCCGTGGCAGGCGCGCTCGGAACGGCAGCGCAACAGCACCGCGCGCATTCTCGAAGCCGAATTCGCCAGACAGATATTCCCCGAAGGCTACACGCGCGAGCTCGCATCCGATTACAACGGCTTCGTGCTTGAGGCTGTGTTGTTGTGTCTGGTGGAGGGCGCGCTCACCGGCGCTCCGCTGGATGCGCGCCTGGAGGATTGCGCGCACCGCATGCTCGAATGGCTGTCGGCGAATTCCGACTGCCGCGGGCAGCCGCCGCGCCAGGGCGACAGCGACGACGCCACCGGATTGTTGCTCGATGCGCCGGATTACGACCGCTGGCAGGATCTCTCCTATTTGCGCGAAGCCTGGAGCGGGCACACGCCAGCCAGTGCGCCCACGCTACGCGGCTGGCTGCTCACGCCATTGCTGCAACAAACAAATGCGTCATCCCCGCGAAACTGCGGCCCCACTGCACCGCAAACACCACGCGATTCCGGCCTGATCATACTTCGCGCGCGCAGGGGAACGCCGTCGGAAATCTGGTGCGCCTTCGACGCTGGCCCGCTCGGCTATCTGTCCATTGCCGCGCATGGCCATGCCGATGCACTGGCTGTCGAACTGCGCTATGGCGGCGCGCCCATATTCGTCGATCCGGGTACTTATGTGTATGCGGGCCAGTGGCGCGACTGGTTCCGCTCCACCGCCGCGCATAACACCGTCGAGCTCGGCGGCGTGAGCCAGTCGGAAAGTGGCGGCCCGTTCCTATGGACGCGCCATGCCCATGCCGCCCTTCTCGAAAGGGAAGGCCTGGACGAAAGCGCAAATGTGGCCCGGATCGTGGGCGAGCATGACGGCTATCAGGCGCAGCCATTCGCCGGCCGGCATCGCCGCACGGTGACGCTCGACCGGCAGAATGCCGTGCTCACCATCCGCGACGAGCTCGCCGCCGCCAAGCCCGTGCCGTTCCGCATGTTTTACCATCTGCATCCCGATATCGGCTGCACCCTGACGGGCAACATCGCCGAACTCGCATGCGGCGGTGCGGTCATCCGCCTTTCCCTCCCGGGCGCCCTGTCCTGGAGGCTCGCGCGCGGCTCCGACACCCCCGGCCCCGGCTGGTTTTCTCCATCCTTTGACGTGAAAACTCCAGCTATCGCGTTGATCGGCGAGGGCATGCTCCCAGGTGCGCTCACCCTCGAAACAATGGTCAAATTCCCGGATTTTTGAGCCGGTCTGGCCGGCGCGACGGTCTTGTAAAACCTGGCCCCGCTTGCCATAACCCCTCCCTCTTTGGATGCGGGCGTAGCTCAGGGGTAGAGCATAACCTTGCCAAGGTTAGGGTCGGGCGTTCGAATCGCCTCGCCCGCTCCAAGATCACCGACTACAGAATCGCCGATATTACTCCGCGCCCCAAAAGGCTGAGCTACTCCCACTCAACGCCTGCGCGTAGTGTTAAGCGCGCGTAAATCCGCCCCACCGATAGGGGCATTCCGCGAGATCTGCCCCCGCGCGTAGCGAAATTCATGGACGCCACGACGCCTTTGAACTGAGTGCTTCTGGAGGTTATCCGGAACCGAACAGACATCGCCCGGCTCGGCTTCGATCCGGCGGGGTCATGATGTTTGTGACTTAGCGTGCCTAGGTGCTGACCGTCGCGCGCGCAGCCATCCTCAATCAGGGCATCACGGGCGCTAGTTAAGGCGTGAGCTGATACACCGTTCCGCAGCCCGTGGAGTTGTCCGGGCCGGTGCATTTTCCCGTGCCGCCATGGGTGGACACGCCGTAAAGTTTGCTGCCCACGGCGATCAGCCTGCTGTCCGGCAATTCGGCGTCCTTCGCGCTCTTGCCGAAATCATGCAAAACCGTCGCGATGCCTCCGGTGCTGGCGCTGTAGGCGACGCCGCATCCTTCGCCTGTGGTGCAGCCGTGCTTCCCGCCGATATAGGTCACGCCGTAGAGATTGTTGCCCGACAGGACCAAGCCGGCCGGAAGAAACCCGTTTGCGGCTTGCTGGAATGTGTAGACGACGGACTCGTTCCCGCCCGTGGTCACCGAATAGATCACCCCGCATCCGCCCTGGCAGGTGCTTCCCGCGCCGCCCACGATCGTGGTGCCGAACAGCTGGCCGCCGACATCGACGACGCCTTCCGAAGGCGTCTGCCCATCGGAGCCGCCCTTGAAGGCGTGCAGGATCGTGTCGCCACCGCCGGTAGACATGGAATAGACCACGCCGCATCCGATGGGCGTATTGTGCGTATCGGTGCATTGGGACAGGCCGCCGAATTCGGTCGTCCCGTAGAGCGTGCCGGCGATCTCGATCAGAGCGCCGCTGGGATTGCCGCCATCGCTTCCCACGCCGGTGAAAGCGTGGATCACCTTCTCGGCGCCTGCCGTCGTGATCGAGAAAACCGTTCCGCAGGTATAACCGGTATCGCAGCCGGTGTGGCCGCCGCCCTGGTAGGTGGTGCCGTAGAGCAGCGAGCCGAGTTTCACCATGCTGCCGGCCGGATATTCTCCATCGGATCCGCCCTTGAAGCTGTAGATGATTTTTTCGGCGCCGTTGGCTCCGATGGAGAAGACGGTCCCGCAGTGGATCGAGCCGCAGGTGTTGGCCCCGCCGTCGTTGGTTGTTCCGTAGATCGTGCCGCCGACCTTGACGAGGCCGCCGAACGGCGTCGCGCCATCACTGGGCGGACCGGCGAAGGCATGGACCACGCTCTCGGTTCCGTCAGGACCGATCGCGAAGACCGTACCGCACCCCGCGCCGCCGCAGCCGGTTCCGCCGCCCTCCGTGGTGGTGCCGTAAAGCGTCCCGCTGACATTGAGAAGCGGCCCGAGGGGCACCGCGCCATCCGCGCTGCCGCCCTGGAAGGAATGAAGAACCTTGACCGCGCCCGCGGCGGCGTAAGCGGCTTGGGCGTGCGCCGCAAGCGCCACGATGCCCACCGCAGCTTTCATCCATGTGCACATGCGCATGACAAGGCCCTCCTGAAATCGGACAAAGGATCGGCATAACCGCAAGGAGGAAACAAGGGGGAACTGCAACCGTCCTGAAGGGCGTTTTCGGTACCGTCGCGGCAGCGCGGCCTGCTTTCCGGTTCGTCTGGAAGGCGCTTTGATTCTCAACCACTCAACGCCTGCGCGTAGTGTTAAGCGCGCGTAAATCGCCCCGCCGATAGGGTCATTTCGCGAGATCCGACCCCGCGGAGCGAAATTCATGGACGCCACGACGCCTTTGAACCGGGTGCTTCTGGAGGTGATCCGGACCCAGACCGACATCGCCCGGCTCGGCCTCGATCTGGGCGGGATCATGACGCTGGTGACCGAGCGCGCCCAGGCGCTGACCGGCGCGCTGGCAGCCGCCGTCGAACTCGCCGAGGACGACATGATGGTCTATCGCGCGGCCACGGGCGCGGCGGCCGGCGAACTGGGCCTGCGCCTCAAGCGCGACAGCAGCCTGTCGGGACTCTGCGTTCAATCCGGGCAGACCCTCTATTGCGAAGATTCCGAGACCGACCCGCGCGTGGACCGCGACGCCTGCCGCCGCGTCGGCCTGCGCTCGATGGTGGTCGTGCCGCTGAAACATTCCGACTCGGTGGTCGGCGTGTTGAAAGTGATGACGCCGTTGCCGTCCGGGTTCACCGGTGCGGATCAACGCGCGCTTGAGCTCCTGTCCGATCTCATCGCGGCCGCCATGTTTCACGCGGGCAAGTATGGAGCGAAGGAACTTCACGTCCGCGCCACTCACGATGCGATGACGGGCCTGCCGAACCGCGCGTTGTTTTTCGACCGCCTGAACCAGGCATTGGAGATTGCCGGCAAGGCGCGGGCGAAACTCGGTGTAATCACTATCGACGTGGACGGTGTGAAACGCATCGGCGAGGTGCACGGAGCCAAAGCCGGCGATCTGGCGCTGACGGAGCTCGCCTCACGGCTTAAAGTGGCGGCGCGGCGATCCGATATTGTTGCGCGCATCGGTGACGACCTGTTTGCGGCGATATTGCCCGATATCACCAGCGCCGCTCAGGCGCGCGCGCATATCGTGCGCTTTCGTGAGCATATCAGGCTGCCGATCCCGTTCGGCGAAATCCCCCTCAAACTGGACGCCGGCATCGGCCTTGCGATTGCTCCGGATGACGGCACGGATGCGAGAGTTCTGGTCGATCGTGCGGAGCGCGATATGTATGCCATGAAACAAACTCGCAGCGAGAATCGGGTGCGTTTCGCCTAGAAACAAATATCTGCAGATCGTTCAGCTGCTGAGTTCCGCGAGCCGTGCGGCGGTGCGCAGGTCGGCGACGAATTTTCCATATTCTTCGCGCTTCGCCGCTTCATCCGGCAGACGGAGCAGATAGGACGGATGAACGGTGAGGAGCCCGCGGCTTCCGTCGTTCCACCGCAACTCTTTCCCTCGCATTTCGCCAATGGTGACGGCGCGTCCCGAGAGGGACAAAGCCGCGGTTGCGCCGAGCGCGACCACGATGGACGGCTCCAGCAGCGCAAATTCCCGCGCGAGCCATTGGTGACAGATCTTCACTTCGGCATGCGTAGGACGTTGATGAATGCGCCGCTTGCCGCGCGGTGAAAATTTGAAATGCTTCACGGCATTGGTGACATAGGTTTTCGAACGCTCGATACCTGCGTCATTCAGCGCGCGATCGAGTAGCTGGCCCGCGGGTCCGACAAAGGGATGGCCTGCAATGTCTTCGCTGTCGCCGGGCTGCTCGCCCACCAACACAATGCGCGCGTCGCGCGGGCCTTCGCCGAACACCGTCTGGGTCGCATGTTTGTAAAGCGGGCAGGCGGTGCAATGCGCCGCTTCGGATCGCAGCGCGTCCCACTCATCGCCGCCCGTATGTTTATGTTTGGGGCGCGGTGCCGCTTTGGCGGCGAAACGCGGTGGATGATCGGGTTCGCGGTCCATGCGGTTCAATCGGCTGGAAGTCTCCGCTACGAGATCCTGTATCAACGCCGTCTCGGGCATATTGTGCCAATATTTGCGGGGCATTTCGCGCGTCATGGCCGGAATGTTCAGCCGCGCCGGATTGAAGATGGCGCGATAGTAAGCAGGCCACGCGCCGTCGAGGATCGGATCGTCGAGAGTGTCGGGCTTCGGACCCGGCGGTGCGAAGCTCAGCCTGTTTCCATCCCACAAAGCCGTTCCATCCGGCGTCGCGATGATCCAGCGCATGGAAGCAAAGCGATCGGCAAAGAACGGCGTTGCGCGTTCGAGGATGAAATGCTCCGGCTCGAACCAGGCAACAAACACTTCGCCATCCTCTGTCTGCTTCGCATGAAAACGTACAAAGGCATGCATCTTGTGGATGTCGCGGTGCACGCTTTTCGCATAGAGCGCGAGCGCGGCAATCGCCGGATCGCTCGCGCGTTCCAGAAGCTGCGGCTCGCCATGCTTAAGCCGCCACAGTACCTGATAGAGAAGCGCAAAACGGTCGGCCGCGCGATGACAGATTACATCGCGCAGCAATTCCGCATAGGCGCGCGGCGCCGTCATGGCCGGTTCGTCGGCCTCGGGTTTCAATTCTTCAAAGAGGCTTTGCTGCCCGTTGGCGGAGAACATCAGTTCGCCGGGCGGAATGGCGTTGGCGAGCGCATGGCGTGCCGCCATGCGGAATTCGGCAATGCCGGCCTTTTCGGAGAGATGCAGCGCCTGCATCAGAACAATGTCATCTGCTGCGGCGCGGGACTCATGCGCGATGCGAGCCTTGCATCGTCGACATGCCGCGGGTGCCAATCATCTGTGGCGAGGAATTCGCGGGCGCGCCGCAACCCCTTCGTTAGGCGCGCAATATCGGCAAAACGCAGCTGCCCGCTGCGCCGCGAGCCGATGATCTTGTCGACGGCGCGCGTGCCGAGCCCCGGAACGCGCAACAGCAATTCGCGATCGGCCGCATTCACATCGACCGGAAATTGCTCCCGATGTTTCAGCGCCCAGGCGAGCTTCGGATCGATGGCGAGATCGAGCATTCCGCCCGGCATCGCTTCCATCACCTCTTCGACGGAGAACCCATAGAAGCGCCACAGCCAGTCCGACTGATAGAGCCGGTGCTCGCGCAGAAGCGGCGTGGCGACATGCGGCAATTTTCCGGACGGATGGCCGGTCGGGCTGAAGGCGGAATAATAAACGCGTTTGAGTGCATAGGACGCGTAGAGATTCGCGCTGTTACTTATGATATCCGCGTCGCTGGCGCCGTCCGCGCCCACGATGAGCTGCGTCGATTGTCCGGCCGGCGCAAAATGCGGCGAGGGCGCTTTGCCGATCACGCCGCGGGCGCGTTTGCGGGCCGGCGCCGCGGCCTCGATCAGCCCGCGTGTCTGCGCCATGCCGCGTTTGATGGTGAGTGGCGATTTCTCCGGCGCGAACGCCGCAAGCGAGCGCTCGGAGGGTAGTTCCACATTCATCGACACGCGATCCGCATATAACCCGGCTTGCGCGATCAGTTCGGGATCCGCGCCCGGTATCGTTTTCAGATGGATGTAGCCCCTGAAGCCGTGTTCTTCGCGCAGCGTTTTCGCCACGCGCACGAGATCCTGCATCGTGTCGTCTTCGCTGCGCGCGATGCCGGAGGAAAGAAACAAACCTTCGATGCAGTTGCGCCGGTAAAAATCGAGCGTCAGGGTTACGACATCCTCGACGCTGAATCGCGCCCGGCGCACATTGCTGCTGCGCCGGCTGACGCAATAGGCGCAATCATAGATGCAGAAATTCGTCAGCAGGATTTTCAGCAGCGAAACGCAGCGCCCATCCGGCGTGAAGGAATGACAGATGCCCGCGCCGGTGACCGAGCCGATCTCATTGCCGCGCGCTTTCCGTTTCGTCCCGCCGGACGAGGCGCACGACGCATCATATTTGGCTGCATCGGCGAGAATTTCGAGCTTTTGCACAAGATCCAGACGCATGACAGGCACTATAGTTCCTGTTTTGTTCTCACGCAAGGGGCAGTCGAATACGCGGCGTTCCCGGTCCAGCCGTATGGCGCGCATTTTATTCGGGGCACCGCATTGCCGGAATCATCCGGCAAAGACGCTGATAAGTACAAGACAAGCACCGACAATAGTTGAGCTTCAGCTCGCTTGATTTGCAGTGTGCGATAACCGTCGGATGGTGCCCGACAGACGCGCGTGAAGAGAGTTGGCATTGTCGTGACGGGATCATCGCCATTTTGTCATCGTCCGTCCGACAGGTTCTTATATGAAAAAAACAGCACCGAGATCGTTTCGTACGATCTGTGTTTCTGCGGCGGAACCGGCCGCGCGATGCAATCTGTTCGCGACGGAGGAAGATGCCTGTTGCTTTGCCGCACGCGCGATGGAAGAGCGCAAATTCGGGCAGGTGCTGATCGAGAAGCAGAATCCCGATGGTTATTGGGAGTGTCTCGAAATCCACCGGACGGCACTCTGACGCCGCCGGATCGCCGTCCGTCCGTCCGTCATTTCCGTTCGACAGAGTAATTATCTAGTTGATACCGTTCAGCGGGTGATCATCGCCACGAAGCCCCCCATACCATTCTAGGCCATAACCGGGGGATGTATTGCCGGTCCCGCAACCTAAATGCCCCGATCGTCGCCGATAAATTCGCTGTGACCCCCGGGGCAGGCCGCCAATTTGCCGGATGCGAGTGTCACACTTTCCCGCTACGCTTGGCCGTCACACGGAGGCGGCAGATGACCGGCAAATTCTTCTGGTACGAATTGATGACGAGCGACGTCGAGGCGGCGCAGAAATTCTATGGCGATGTGGTCGGCTGGGGTGCGCAGGAATCGGGTACGGCAGGCTATCGCCTGTTGACGATCAGCGAAGGCTGCGGCGTGGCCGGGTTGATGGCACTTCCGGACGCGGTCAAAGCGGAAGGCGGGCGCCCCGGCTGGCTCGGATATGTTTCCGCCGATG
>DASXXW010000079.1:0-14369 GCA_036502865.1 Rhizomicrobium sp. | reverse complement strand
CGCGAAACCGGGTGGCTTCCGGCGTTCGCCGAACGGCCCTAAGGTTGCGGACCCGCGCAATCGTCACTATCTCCGCCGGACGGAACGGTTATGATCCGGGCCGGACGGAGGACAGACGATGACGACGGAACGTGCGGTGCTGGCCGGTGGCTGTTTCTGGGGCGTGCAGAATCTCGTCCGCCGCATGAAGGGCGTGATTTCCACCCGCGTCGGCTATTCCGGCGGCGATGTGCCCAAAGCCACCTATCGCAATCACGGCACCCATGAAGAAGCGATCGAGATCATCTTCGACCCGGCGGTGATCAGTTACCGGCAGCTCCTGGAATTCTTCTTCCAGATCCACGATCCCACGACGCGCAACCGCCAGGGCAATGATGTCGGTATGAGCTATCGTTCCGCGATCTACTATACGAGCGACGAACAGAAGCGCATCGCGGAAGACACGATCGCCGATGTCGATGCGTCGGGGCTATGGCCGGGAAAAGTGGTGACCGAGATCGCGCCCGCCGGCGATTTCTGGCAGGCCGAACCGGAACATCAGGATTATCTGGAGCGCTATCCGGCCGGCTACACTTGCCACTTCGTCCGGCCGAACTGGAAACTGCCCGTCAGGGAAAAAATCTCTGCGGCGTGAGTTGAACGAACCTATTCGTCATCGCCGGGCCCGTCCCGGCGACCCATGAACACAGTTCTTCCGGCACATTCCGTGTACATGGTTGGCCGGGACGAACGCCGGCCATGACGAGAAAGGTTTCGGCTGTCTGCGTTCTGTCGATGTATTAGCAGCGCCGCGCCACCTCATCGCCGGGCGCAGGCGTTGCGCATGCCCTGACGCCGATCATCATTCCTTTGCAGCGATGCTGAAAACCGTTCGGGAATCGTCGAAGTCACTGCCGAAGAAGGTTCGCGATTATCCGCCCGCGCCGTTGTCCTCCTCGACGTCGCCCGTCCAGCTCCCATCTTCATGGGCGTAAAGATTTGTGCACCGCATTGTCGAGACAGTCTTACCACCGAAGCCGTTATTTGCCCGGATAAGAAACGTATCCTCCCAGGTGTGAGCCATTGTAATGCCTTCCGCGCTTGGGTGCGTGGCCGGCTGGTTATCGGGGCTCTGCAAGAATTGCGCAGAATCGGGATCCCTGAGGCGTTCCCTAATTAGCTCCGCGCACGCGCGTGATGCTCTTATTGCTTCCGGTACAGGAGGCACCGGCGTGTCATCATCGTGGCCTGCAATTCCACTAATTGCGACCAAGCCAATTACGAGCAGCCCAACTACAGTACAGCCTAACGTCAGCGGAGACTCCGGCGTCTTCTGCTTGGCGCCGCAATTTGGGCAGGCATCCGCGGTGGTCGAAACGTCATGTGCGCATTCACTACATTTCTTGAGCATCAGGCCCCCACTGATCCGACGCGCGTCAAACTATCGCAAATCGATGCCTGCAGCGCCGGGGCAGGCGTAGCACCTGCCCCGATGAGAATGATTATTTCTTTGCAGCGATGCTGAAAACCGTTCCGGAATCGTCGGAATCGCCGCCGAAGAAGGTCGTGCCGTAAAGCGTGCCGTCTGATCCCAGCAGCAATCCCGCTTCCGGCTGCGCACCGTCCGGCGCTTCCTGGAAGGTATGAACGACGGTCTCCGTCCAGCTGTCGCCCGATTGCGGCGAGAGTTCGAACACAACGCCGTTCTTGGCCGTGCCGCCCGTTTGCGTCGTGCCGTACAGATTGCCCGTCCCGTCCATCACCAGGTTCGAATAGGCCGGCGAACCGCCATTGGGAGAGAAGTCGAAACTATAGATCACGTTCTCCGTCCACGAGCTTCCGCCTTGCGCCGGCGGGCTCACCTCGAAAACGGCACCATAGCCGATGCTGCCCCCGCTTTCGGTCGTACCGTAGAGATTGCCGGACCCATCCATGATAACGCCCATGCGCGGTTCGACGCCGTCGGTGCTGTCGTCGAAGCTGTGCAGCACGGTTTCGGCCCACTTCTTCCCGCCCGGTGCAGGCGGCGCCAGTTCGAACACGACGCCATTGCCGGTGTTCCCGCCATTCAACGCCGTTCCATACAAATTACCTGCGCCGTCGAAAATCGGCGTGCAATAGGGATAGCCGCCATCGGCACCGTTGGTGAAGTTATAGAGGATATCTTCCTTCCACTTGCCGTTTCCCATTTGCGAGAAGCGGTAGATCAACCCGGCGCCCGACTTGCCGCCGAATCCTGCTGCGCCATAGAGCGCACCGTCCGGCCCGAACACCATCGTGCCATGCGGCGTGCCGCCATCCGCTCCGCCCGTGAAGCGATGTATGACGATCTCGTGCCAATCGGCGCCCGCCTCTATCGGCCGCACGAGTTCGAATATCACTCCGGCATCATTGATGCCGCCTTCGGACGTCGTGCCGTACAGATTTCCATCCTTGTCGAGGATCACCGAAGAGTCGGGATAGATTCCGTTTTTCACATTGGTGGTGAAGCGATGCAGCACCGTCTGCGTCCATTTCTTTTTCCCGTTCGCGGGCGGGCTCAATTCGAACACGGTGCCGTTGCCGTCGGGAGCGCCGGTATAGGTCGTGCCGTAGAGATTGCCGCTGGCATCGCTGGTCAGCGCTGCTCTCGGGCGCGCACCTTTGGCGATATCCACGAAAGTGTGAATGATCTTCAGGGAGTCCGCCAAGGCCGGCGCGACGGACAAGGAAAGCGCGGAACAGGCAAGCAGCAGGCAAGCTTTCGACAAACGCATAACAATCCTCCGGGAGTTGGGTGGCGTTCCAGATATCGGCGGGCGAAACCCGCTTCCATCCTGGCCGCTCTTGATATTGGCATGGATTCCTACAGCCGCGAGATGAAAGTTCGTCGCGCTCGCTGGCGCTAGCTCCGGCGTCTCTTTTTCTTCAACCCCGCCATGCCGTGCTCGTCAACCGCACGCATCCATGCGGAAAACTCCTCGACGGTCAGGCCGTAGCGGCGGCACGCCTCTTCAAGGCTGATCAGCCCACCTTTCACGGCGGCGACAACCTCCGCCTTGCGGCGGACGACCCAGCGCCTGGTATTGGCGGGCGGAAGATCGGCCAAGGTCAGAATATTGCCGGTTGGTCCGATAATGTAGGGAATAGGGTTTTTGCCGGTCATCGGCTGATGATGCTCTGTGAAACGATAGTACCCGGTTACGCCCCCTTTTTTGATAAGGCTTCGGAGCGCCCAGAGTTCCCTCGGGAACTCACGAGCCCGCGCATCTGCGCGAAGTAACATATGATAATTTGTTGAATTGTTTGGTTAACGATCTACCGAACACCCACCGCGATGCTACCAAACGGCACGGATCAGATATTACAAACTCAAAGCTCGCCATTTATTGTGTGGAGGGGGATAGCGAAGAGACTCTCAACTTGATCTGCTCCATATTTTGTTAGGCAGCGATAACACCAGGAATTTGATCCTTAGTGAAGCCCTTTCGCCGACTTGGAGAAGAGGCAATATCATTAGTCTCTCAATTCTTGTTTCGCCCCTTCAACCTCTGCAGGATCAGACGATAACCCTGATGAGGCTCCTCGTTCAGAAATCGCGCCACCCGACCGATTGTCGTGACACTGATCCCGGTTTTCTCGTGAAGTTCGCGATAGGACAAAGACTCTCTGTCAAGCAGACGTGCTAACTTCCATCGCTCGGCCAGCGCGACAATTTCCGCCGGGGTACACAGGTCGAGCAGAAATTTTCTGCATTCCTCGCGCGTCTTGAGCTGCAGGAACGCCTCACACAATCCTTCAAAATCGCTTTCACGGGTAGCCACGCCAGCTCCCCTACCCTCCTCGTTTTTCTTCATCGCCCGCGTCCACCCTTAGAACCGCCGCTTCGCAATAAAGCATTTTCCCCTGCACGGCCATTCAGCTGTTGCGTCAATATAATACTGTGATATTACGATAGCACGATAATACAGTATTGGAAGGGCCGATGGAAATGGCAATCGACCGTACCCGCATTGCGCTCCAGAAGCGCGGGCGCATGGCCGACGACAGCATCGACCTTCTGAAGAAATGCGGCCTTCACATCGATCGAAGCAAGGATCAACTATTCTGTCGGATCAAGGAGTTACCGATCGACCTGCTGCTCGTTCGCGACGACGACATTCCCAGTTTTGTGGGCAACGGCATCTGCGATCTGGGCATCGTGGGCGAAAACGTTTTCACGGAAACCAAAGCAGTCGCAAACGGTACGCTTGCGGCGACGGTTCTCGAACGCCTCGGATTTTCGGTATGCCGTCTCTCCATCGCGGCACCCGACGGCGGACCGATAACAAAAATCGCCGACCTGAACGCCGCGACCATCGCAACATCCTATCCCAATTTGTTGCAGAATTTCCTTGCTGCCAACGGAATATCGGCGAAGACGCTTGTGATGACGGGTTCGGTCGAAGTCGCGCCGCGTCTCAAGATCGCCGACGCAATTTGTGACATCGTTTCGTCCGGCGCGACACTCGCGGCGAACGGATTACGCGAGTTGGTTGTTGTGCTGCATAGTCAGGCGCTCCTTATCCGTTCCACGACGGCGTCATCGGTCGAGAAAGAGGAGACGACGCGCCGGCTTCTTGAGCGCATGCGCGGAGTACTTTTGGCGGAAGACAGCAAATATATTGTGCTGAACGCGCCGCGGGCTTCCGTGGATAAAATCGCTAGGCTTCTTCCCGGCTGCGCGGCCCCCACAATAACGGATTTGAATCGGGAGGGCATGGTCGCCATTCACGCCGTCTGCCGGGAAACGATCTTCTGGGACACGATGGAGAAAATCAAAGCGGCGGGAGGAAGCGCAATTCTCGTGCTGCCAATCGAAAAGATGATGGCGTGACCGCGGCAGGCAAAAAATGAAAATCAATTTCTGGAACCTCCAAGACATGAACGTCGCGGAGCGCGAAAGAATCATGAATCGTGCCGAAGCCGACATCGGCCGCGCCATCGAGGTGGTTCGCCCAATCATCGCCGATGTAAAGGCGCGCGGCGACGCCGCATTGATCGATTATGCCGCAAAATTCGACGGCGCGCGCATCACGGGTGGGCTGAAGGCGCGCGACGAGGATTTCGCTAGAGCTTATAAACGGCTCGATTCTGCAGTCGCCGAAGCGATCCGCGCGCTCGCAGCAAATGTCCGGCGCCATCACGAACAGCAGATGGAGCGCGTCGAGCCATTCTGGCTCGGGGAGACGGCCCCCGGCGTATACGCTGGAGAAAAGATCACAGCCATCGACTCGGTTGGCCTTTATGTGCCGCGCGGCAAGGGCGCGTTCCCATCCGTCATGTACATGCTGTGCCTGCCTGCAAAGATCGCCAGGGTCGAAAAGATCATCGTCTGCACGCCGCCTTCGCCCGATGGTGGTTTCGACGATGCGTCGCTCGTCGCTGCAGACATCTGTGGCGTGCGCGACGTGTACATGGCGGGCGGCGCGCAGGCGATCGCAGCTCTCGCCTATGGCACAGAGAGCATACCGCCAGTCGTCCAGGTGAATGGCCCTGGTAACGCTTACGTAGCTGCGGCAAAAAGGATACTGGGACGGATCGTCAACCCCGGACTGCCATCGGGTCCGAGCGAAGCCATCATTCTCGCGGACGGCTCGGCGGATTCGTGGAACACAACGCTCGATCTCATCAACGAAGCCGAACACGGATCGGATTCGGCATCGCTGCTGGTCACGGATTCTGCCGAACTCGCAAAGGATGTCGCGGCGCACCTCCCGGATGTCATCGCGATGCTCCCGCAGCAGCGCCGGAAATTTTGCGAAGACGTATTTTCTGGTTATGGCGGGATCATTGTTTGCCAGAACATGGCGGACGCGATCGATTTCTGCAACGACTATGCTGTCGAGCATCTGCTCTTAAAAACACGAAATGCAAACGACGTCGTCGCTCGGCTGAGAAACTGCGGCGAGATATTGATCGGTGAATCGACACCAATCGCGCTCGCCAATTTCGGCGCAGGGGTCAATGCGGTGTTGCCGACGGGTCGCATGGCGCGATCGTATGACTGCACATCGGTGTGGAGCTTTCTCAAGCGTACAAGCGTGTCTTATGCGACGCGCGATGGTTTGAACGGTTTGCGTGCCACGGCCGAAATACTCGCACGCTACGAAGGCTTCGACGGCCATGCTCTGGCGCTCCGGGAGCGGCGGGACGCGCAGCCTTCGGATTTCCAGATCCCGGCGCACGCGTAACGGTGGACATTCCGATGTCGGACAGCGTGCTTCAGAACATTCATCGATTGCAACGAGTGGATATCACTGCAGCCAACGCGTCTCTGCTGCGATTCCTGAATGAAGACCTGGAATTGCCCTTCGAGGTCGCGTCTGTCGAAATACGGTCAAGTGCTGTTTCGCTGAATTCGATCAACGGCGTGCTCGACACCAACGCCGGCAAGAAATTCTTCAAGACTCATATCGAGCCTGCGAGCCTCATCGGCGAATATTACAATGTGAAGCTTCTTCAGGATGCGGGCTACCCGATCATCGCCCCTGTTTTTGCGTCGACCGTCTACGGCAAACAGTTCCTGATTTACGATTGGTTCGAAGCCTCGAGTCTGTTCGAATGCATTCGTGCGATCGAGACCGGCGCGGGGAGCAACGAGAACGACTTGCCGGCGGCCGCGCGGGAGAGCGACGAGCGTCTCGCGGAGCTGTACGTGCGATCGCTACGTATGATGGACGCAGCTACGCACGCGAAGCAGCCGATCCATCAGCTATTCCTTCATCGCCTCGCCGGGAAGCGGTACAGCGACTTCTACGGTGGCGATTTCATCACGCCGAACCATCATTTACGGTTCGCGGAGATCGCCGCGAAATCGTGGATCGTTAATGGGGTTAAGTACAGGGATACGCTGCAAACGATGATTGCTACGGCAATAGGCGCGCTGAGTTTTTCAGGCGTCGAGCAGGTTCCAGTGGTTATCGGACATGGCGACGCGCATGGCGGAAACCTGTTTTATTTCGGTCCCGACAGACCGCTCACCTATTTCGACCCGGCATTTGCCGGCAGGCATAGTCCTTTGCTCGATATTATTAAACCCCTCATCCACGACTACTGTCTTAAATGGCTCTATTTCCCTGATGAAGTGGCGCGGAGGAATACCGTCGCGTATCGCGTAACCGGCGATACAATCACGGTCGACTACGATTTTTCGCCGTCCAGATTTCGCTTGAATTTGTTTGAGAGCAAGCTCGCGCGCGTCATCACGCCGATGCTGGCGCGACTGAAGACAAACAACATGTTGGCTCAGAACTGGCAAACGATCATGCAGGCGGCAGCTATGTGCTGCCCGCTTCTGACCATGAATCTGTCCGATCGAACGCGGTTCACGGCGGAAATCGCTCTCCTGGGACTTGCGATGGCCGTGGAATTGGGCGGATGCGCAGCAAACCCCCAACATCCCGGCTGGTTCGAGCAGCGCCTGCGGGAGGCAGCGCCACGGTGACCGCACAAACCGGTAAAATCGCAATTGTCGATAGCGGGGTTGCGAACCTCGCATCCGTCAACGCTGCCATCCAGCGCCTCGGCGCCGAGGCAGAAATCACCTCGGACGCCAAACACATTCGTGCGGCATCTCATGTCATCCTGCCCGGCGTCGGGGCGGCGGCCACCGCGATGCGGAACTTGCGGCAGAGAAATCTTCCCGAAGTACTCTGCCAGCTGGCGCAACCGGTTCTCGGTATCTGCCTCGGCATGCAGCTATTGTTTGTGCGCTCGCACGAAGGAACGGGCGAGCCCGTCGATTGCCTCAGCCTGTTGTCGGGCGAGGTCACGTCGCTGCGGGCATCGCCACAAACGCCTGTGCCCCACATGGGCTGGAACCAGTTGTCGCTGCAACGGCCGTACCACGCCCTGTTACGCGGTATCGACGACGGCTCTTTTGTCTATTTTGTTCATAGCTACGCAATGCTCGAAACCGACGCAGCACTCGCAACTACCGAATATGGTCAACGCTTGGCTGCCGTCGTCGCGCACAAAAATTTTTTCGGCTGCCAGTTTCATCCCGAACGTTCGGGCGCCATCGGCGCGCGGATTCTCGAAAATTTCCTGGATATGTGACATGGACATTTTTCCCGCAATCGATCTTCAGAACGGCCAATGCGTTCGTCTGACGCGAGGAGATTTCAGCACGGCCATTCTCTACGAAACAGATCCCGTGGCGCAGGCGCGGCAGTTCCGAACCGCCGGCGCCGAATGGTTGCATATTGTCGATCTCGACGGCGCGCGCGACGGCAGCAATCGGCAGTTTGAACGCATCGCCGCAATCGCGGGCGCGGTTCCGCTCCGATTGCAGGTAGGTGGTGGTATACGCGAGGCGTCCGCGATCGAACGGCTGCTCGATTGCGATGTGGAGCGGGTGGTTGTGGGCAGTCTCGCGGCGGAAAACCCGCCGCTGGTGGTAGAATGGCTCGCGCGGTTCGGCTCCAGGCGCATCGTGGCCGCCTTCGATGTCAAACATAACGAAACTGGCGATCCGGAAGTCCTAACGCTGGGCTGGCAGAAGAAAAGTGGGAAGTCGCTCTGGCAATTGTTGGAAGGCTACGGCGGCAGCGGCCTCGAAACAATTCTGTGTACCGACATCGACCGCGACGGAATGCTGAACGGGAGTAATACCGAGCTCTACGCCGCTTTGCGCGACCGCTGGCCATCGCTGCGGGTGCTGGCATCGGGCGGCGTGCAGGATATGGCGGACCTTCTCGAGCTGCAACGCATCGGCATTGCCGGTGCCATTGTTGGTAAGGCGCTCTACGAACGCCGTATTGAGCTTGCAGATGCCATCGCGCGAGTGAAACATGTTGGCTAAGCGCATCATTCCCTGCCTGGACGTCAGGGACGGTCAGGTGGTCAAGGGCATACAATTTCGCGATCACGAACCGGTCGGAAACATTCTCGACCTGGCACGCCGTTACGTCGACGAAGGCGCCGATGAACTCGTGTTCTACGACATTACTGCGAGCAGCGATGGTCGGACCGTCGAGCGCGACTGGATAGGGCGGGTTTCCGCCGTTCTCGATATTCCGTTTTGCGTGGCCGGCGGCATCCGCAATGTCGATGACGCGCGGGCCATCCTCGCTGGCGGCGCCGACAAGATCTCCGTCAACTCGCCCGCTTTGGACAATCCCGATCTGATCGACGCCCTCGCGCGCGAATTCGGCAGTCAGTGCGTCGTAGTTGGCATCGACAGCCGCCACGAAGATGGCGAATACCGGGTCTATCTAAACACCGGCGACGTTACGAAAACCAAAGCTGCCGGGCGGCGCACGCTCGACTGGGCCGTTGAAGCTGCTGCGCGCGGAGCGGGCGAAATTGTGGTCAATTGCATGAATGAGGACGGCATGCGGCAAGGCTATGACGTCGATCAGCTGCGCATGGTGCGCGAGAGCGTTTCCGTCCCCCTCATTGCATCCGGTGGCGCCGGCGCCTGCGTACATTTTGCCGAAGTTTTCGAGCGGGCCAGGGTTGACGGCGCTTTGGCGGCAAGCGTGTTTCACAAGCAGGTTGTGACGATCGGCGCGGTCAAGGAATTTCTGCAGAAGAGAGACATCGTGGTGCGGACATGATCGTTTCGTTCGATACCGATGCGGTCGATTGGAGCAAAGGCGACGGCCTCGTACCGGCGATTGTTCAGGATGCCCGCTCGCTGCGGGTTCTGATGCTGGGCTATGTGAACAGGGAATCGTTGACCAGAACGCTTGAGAGCGGATTGGTGACGTTCTTCAGCCGCAGCAAACAGCGCCTTTGGCAAAAAGGCGAAACATCCGGGCATGTGTTGCGTCTGCGCGAGATACGGCTCGATTGCGACCGCGATACGATACTCATCCTGGCCGATCCCGAAGGCCCGACCTGCCATCTCGGCACGCAATCATGCTTCGGTGATTTGCAGTCTCCGGGACTTTGGACCCTGGCCGATCTCGCAGCAATTATTCACAGCCGCCGGATTGCACCGCCGGCAGACAGCTACACCTCGCGGCTCTTCGCGGAAGGCACCGCCCGCATTGCCCAGAAAGTGGGGGAAGAAGCTATCGAGACGGCGATTGCGGCGAGCACGAATTCCGGAACACTCGCCGAAGAGGCGGCGGACCTGCTCTATCACCTGCTTGTGCTGCTGGAAGCCGGCGCCGTTGACTGGATGGCCGTGATACAAATTCTCCAGAAGCGCACAAACATGCGGAAACCGGAATGATGACGGACTACGAAAAACATTTCGGCGGGTTTTTCAACGATCTGGCGGAAGCGGCGCGAGGTTTGGCGCTGAAATATTTTCGCAGCGACATCGCCATTATCGACAAGGAAGACGACTCTCCCGTCACAGCGGCCGACCGGGAAATCGAACAGGCCCTGCGCGAGGCGATCGGCAAGGCATTCCCTGCCCATGGCATTATCGGGGAAGAGTTCGGCGTAGAAAACACGGGCGCCGAGTTTGTCTGGGTCATCGACCCCATCGACGGCACAAAATCGTTCATCACCGGCCGTCCGCAATTCGGTACTATCATCGGCCTGATGCATAACGGCAAGCCGGCTGTCGGGCTCATCGATCAAGCCTTTACGCGTGAGCGTTGGTTCGGTGTTGCGGATCAAATGGCGATGCATAATTGCAATCCCATCCGCGTCGCGCATCCCTGCACACTCAAGGCGGCGCGGCTTTGTACCGGAGCGTTCTCCATGTTCGAGGATGGGCAGATGGAGAACTACATGGCGCTCTGCCGCGCCGTGCGCTGCGCACAATATAACGGCGAGTGTTACGCCTATGGGCTGCTTGCGATGGGCTGCTTCGACCTCGTGGTCGAACGGCAGCTGAAGATCCACGATGTCGCCGGTGTTATACCGATCATCACCGGCGCCGGGGGCTTCGCCGGCGATTGGGATCTAAATCCGGTTGGACTCGATTTCGGTGGCGCGATCGTCGCTGCCAATTCAAAGGAATTAGCAGAAGCCGCAGTCCGCGTGTTCGGAACGAGGTGAAGTTTCTACGCCAGTTGACCTTCGGTCAACCCGCATGCTCGCAACGCGCAAGTGAAGTTCAGTGAATAACGCGCTACGGTTTGAGCGAGAATACGACGCCACCGCAAAATTCGAGACTTCCGCAATGGGTCAGACGACCGAACGTTGTGGTGCCGTAAAACGTGCCGCCGACGTCAATCAGTCCTCCCTGGGGAGACCAGCCATCCGCGCAGCTATCCTTGCTGCAAAATGAATATAACACGGTCTCCGCGCCGGTGGCTGGGTCGAGGGAGAATACGGTACCATAAAATTGACTGGCTCCCCCCGAGCTCGTCGTGCCGTATATTATGCCATTCATATCGATCAGATTCGCCACAGGATTGGCCCCGTCTGCACAATTCGTTTCTTTGCAGAAGGAATACACGACGGTCTCGGTTCCGGTTTGCGGATCGAGTGAGAATACCGTTCCATTATTATACGCACCTCCGGTTACTGTGGTGCCATACAGCAGGCCCTTCACTGCGATCAGGCCGGCTTCTGGCGCGGCCCCATCCATGCCGTCGAAGGAATGAAGTACGGTCTCGGCGCCCGTTTTCGGATCGATCGCGAACACCGTCCCATCCCCATGCGCGCCACCCTGTTCGGTCGTGCCGTAGAGCATGTTTTTTTCGGCGAGAAGCCCGGCCACTGACCAGTAACCGTCTGCGCCGTTTTTCTGGAATGAATGGAGAACTTTTTCCCCGCCGGTGGTCTTATCGACGGCGAACACCGTGCCATAATCCGCTTTTCCGCCGGAGAAGGTCGTGCCGTAAAGAGTGCCGTCCACGGCAATCAGTCCTGCCGAGGGTGATTGGCCATCCTTGCGTCCTCCTCCGGCGAAAGCATGGAGTACCGTTTCCGTGCCTGTCGCGGGATCGAAAGAAAATACCGTGCCGCATCCGCGAAGTCCGCATTTGCTGCCGCCGGCCGATGTCGTTCCATATAATAAACCGCCAATTTGGAGCAGTCCTGCGAGGGGAAAGATGCCGTCTTCTACCGTGAATCTGAGTGCCGCCGTTTCGCGGCCGCTCGTCGGATCGACCGCAAAAATGGTGCCCTGTCCGATGCCATGGTAGCCCTTGCCGCCATTTTCTGCCGTGCCATATAGAAGGCCGTTCACGTTCACCAGACTGCCCGGTGGTTTGGTGCCCTTTGGGCAAGGCACAGAATAGCAAAACTTATAGATCGTCTTTTCTACGGCGGCGATTGCGTTGGAACTCAAGCAAAATGCGCCCAGCGCCGAAAGCGCGAGTGCGGTATTACGAAATCTGTTCATGTTCGACCTCCAAACAACTCATCCGCCGTGAACTACGGCGAGCTTAGCGTTCGCAAACGAACTGACCGTCGGAAATGGGCCGGACGCCTCCCGGTTAAACCGAAAGCGTGATCCGATAGTTGTCGGCAAATTTCTGTGTTGCCGGTAGCCAACACGCATCCCCCACCTACAGTACCAAATGAGTAGCGCCGCCTCTTGCGCTGTCAATGCAGGGCTGTTTTAGTTTGCGCCGATTTAGCCCGATTTGCAAGAATGCCGCGTGGAATCAATACTCCCGGCGAATGCGCGGCTCCGATGGAGTTCACTATCCTTTCGATCTACCAAAGCCAAACGTGCTGATCATCACAACGCCTACCTGTTCTATGCCGTTAGTTGTCGTTCAATCCACCGGGCGACCGGGTGTGCAGCCGCTTCTTCCACGTCGTCTCCAACGCGATCACACTCTCCGGGTCCATGTCCGGAGACACCCGTTCCAAAATCGAGAAATGGAAGTTCGCGGGATCGCGCATCCGCAGCAGGCGGTTGCCACCGTGGCCCGTCGCCGCGTAGCTCAGCCAACGTTGTAACAGATTCTCGGCTCCGTACGCCGAACCGACGTAACCCTTTCGATCAGATTCGTCAAAAATGTAGTAGATCGCGCGCCACTCGGAAAGTCTGTTGCGCCATTTCGTCGGCAGGACGCGGAGCTGAGCCCACGTTAAGTCCAACGAGTTCCATTCAGGCATCGCGCCGTCGAGAGCACTGTCCTCGAGGATCGCGCGGACCGGCACGACGTTTTTGTGCGCGCGCCGATACCACGTCCGGTCGGGGGGCGGCCAGCCCACTATCAACTTTCCCTTCCACGCGGGATAGAAGTCTTCCGCCCTCAAATCGAACCAGAGTATCAAAGGCCGCGTGCGGTTGGACTCCATACCAAGTGAACGGAGTTCGACGTTGCGCGGGATCGCGAGAAATTCGTCGAACGTAACTGGCTTTGCGGCGTCGATTTTGTACAACCCGATAAATAGCGCCCGACCTGCACCGTGGGAGATAAATGACGCGAGATGGCCCCTACCAACCATGCCGGCCATCGTCTTTTCCAGCTTATCTCCCTGTGCCCGTTGGTACGTCTCGAACAGGTCCGTGCGCTCGGCACAGATCAGGGGAAAAGCGCGGAGAAGTTGGGCTTCGCGCGGCCTGTGCCGAAGCACGAGCACGTCTTTCGGGTCGATCTGCTTCCCGAGCAGGAGGTCATTGAGGTTCATCGGACTACAGGACGACCGAGCGCAGCCGATTTGTTACGTCCTCGACGCCCGGCCACGTCCACACAACGTCGCGCAACATGAACTTCCAGCTGTTCGTGTACTCGACGGGCGTCGCGTTCGCCAAGACGAGCGCGTGTGGAACGATCGCCGCCCGTTCGACTGAATAGTCTTCGCGGAGTAGCACCCCGGCAAGGAAGTCGAAGCCGCAATCGGGAAGGCCCCGCAAAGCCCCAAGCTGTCGCGATTTGTTGTATTTGGTCCAGCGGCGGCCCTTAATCTGGAACCGCGCAGCTCCATCCTTGCTGATCGCGTCCGCGGCTGGATGAGAGCGGCCGGTTCGATCCCAGTCGAACGCGCGACAGAAGAGATGTTCGGCGAGATCGCCGGTTGGATTGTTTGAGCTGCGTACGACTCCGCACTCGCGCAATCGTTCGGCAACGCGCGTGTGTAGCGCCAACAGATGGATCGGACTCAGCCCGTCGATGTCGATCATCGGCGCAGCATAACGAGATTCGATTGCGGCGCAGCTAACGGCGCGTACGCCGCGACCGTTTGGTCCGACGGAGGCCGCCTGCCAGTTGTCCCGTGCGAATTCCCGGCCAACGGCAAAATTCTTACTGCCCGCAAGTGCCTGATATTATTACGATAAATGGTGCCCAGGGGCGGAATCGAACCACCGACACGCGGATTTTCAGTCCGCTGCTCTACCAACTGAGCTACCCAGGCCCGGCGGAGCGACCGCTGAACGGGCGAATTTCGCGGGAGGCCGTCTATAGGGGAGCCTCCCAGCCCTGTCCAGCGGCGCGGCCTAATCCTCGTCGGACGGCCTGACCGGCGCCTCGTCCTCGTCGGTTTGGCCGCCGGGGATG
>DASXXW010000078.1:0-4153 GCA_036502865.1 Rhizomicrobium sp. | reverse complement strand
GATCTGGGCGATTTCCATGCACGGCACGCCCCGGACAATGTTCTTGAGAACGGCGCATCGATATCCCGGCCGCTGTTCCCCTGGCTGACATTGTTCCTTGCTGCCGATATCATCGTGGTGTTCGCTGTTATCTGGTACTTCAACGCACCGCACTGACGCGACGTATTTTCGCGTCCGCATCACTGTTGCAGGCACCGGCGTTTCCGGCTTCTATCGCGGCAGGCGCGTCGAGGGGACATCGTGAGCGCATATCATGGGCTGTGCGCCGGGGTCGGCGCAGCGATACTGTTTTGTCTGGCCGGCACTGCTCTTGGCGCCGGTCAACGCGAGCCGCCGCCCGACTGGGCGTTTCCGGTCAATCCGCCATCCAAAGAGTCGTCCGCGCCGCCGTCCGACAGGACCGAGCATGTGGCGGGTTCGAAGCTCGCCTTTAGCGATAAGCAGTTGAATGACGAGTTCTTCGTTGCGGACTGGTTCCCAGCCGAACATGGGACGATGCCGGCTGCGGTCTCGGTAGGTCGAAAACCGGCCGTCATGCCTTGTGCCGTCTGCCATTTGCCGACAGGCACGGGAGGGCCCGCGGAAGCCGCACTGCCGGGACTACCTGTCGACTATATTCTCGAACAGATAAACGAATTCCGCGCCGGCCGACGGACGGTGGCGCAGCCCAACATGCAATCCGCCCGCGAGATGGAAAAAGTCGCCAAGGGCGTCACCGACGCGGACCGTCTCGCCGCAGCGCGCTACTTTTCGCAGCTGCGATTCACTTCGCATTTTCACGTGGTGGAGACCGACACGGTGCCCAAAACCCGTATCGGCCTCGTTTGTTTGCACGTGAAAGTCCCCGGGACTGAACCGCTTGGCCAGCGCATTGTCGAAGTCCCCGACGACGCGAAACAATGGGAGATCGGCAACCCGCATACTGAGTTCACCGCCTATGTGCCTAAAGGCAGCATCGCCCGCGGCGCGGCGCTTGTTTCATCCGGCGATGGCGCACTGCCCTGCCGCTCCTGTCATGGACCCGATCTGAAGGGCGCGGGCATGGTGCCGGGCATTGCCGGTCGTTCGCCGAGCTACCTTGCGCGGCAACTCTACGACATCAAGGCCGGTACGCGCCGAGGCGCGGCCGTCGCGCTGATGGTCCCCGAAGTCGCACATATGACGCCCTCGGACCGCATCGCGATCGTCTCCTACCTTGCATCGCTTGGTAGTTAGGATTTGTTGAGTTCACTCGTAATCTTGTCGGATGAATTCCAAATTCATCCGAACAGCGGATGTACGCCCGCCCAGGCAACTGCGCTCCAGAAAATCACGCCTACCACCAACCCCGCAGGGAGCCGCCAAACTGGTGCTGATTTGATATGCATTTTCTGCGTCCCGAACGGCTGCATCTACACAACGCCGGCGAAGCCGTTTCGGATAAGCCGGCAAAGCGGACGCTGTAAAATTTAATCTACGAGACGCGCAGCAAAGTATTTTGCTTAAAAAAAAGCCGCCCCGGATCCCGGAGCGGCTTTTGTGTTCTCGAGAGTCCCGGAACTACCAGCGATAGCGCCCGCGCCACGGACGGGCACGCCAGCCCGGATGCCAATAGGCGCGGTGGTTCCAATACCAGTAGCGATAGGGATGATAGACCCAGCGTCCGCCGGCCCAGACCCAGGGATGATACCAGGCCGGAGCCCACCCATAATATGGCCCGCCGGCATAGACGAAAGCTGGCGCTCCGGGCGCTATCACATATCCTGGCGGACAGCCGCCGGCCGAACTTGCACCGGCAACCGCACCAGTGCCGGCGCCGATCGCGCCGCCGATTGCTGCACCGGTTGCAGGATTGCGCGATATCGCAGCGCCCAAGCCCGCACCCAGCACGCCACCGATCAAAGCGCCCGCAACCGTGTTGTTCGCCTGGTTGACGCAATTTTGCGCCGACCAGCGCGAATAGGCATCTGCATAGGCCGCGTCGGCCTGCTGATCCTGGTCTTCGTAGCTTCCGCCTTCCGCGGTGCCCTGTGGCGGCGGGGCATATTGGCCCTGCGGAGGCATCGAATCGCTTCCGCCCGGCGGTGGGCCATAACCTTGCGGCGGTGGTGGCGGATTTCCGTAGTTACCCTGCGCCGACGCCGGCAAAACAGATGCAGTCGCCATCAGCGCGACGAGGCAGGCGCTTACGGCTCCCTTCCAAAGTCTGGTGCTCATATGTCGCTCCTTTTCACGGCCAACGACGAATCATATCATTTGACAGGCTGAGAGTGAACTTGCGTCCAAACCGCGAGCCAATCTCTGTGATAACGCGCAATATCAAATGAAGGTTCAAACCCGATGCTCGGCAGGACCATCTTCGCGCGCCGGTGCCGGCAGAGGTCAGATTTGGTTTCGCTCGGTCAAAGCACGAAACCGGCCATATTCCTTCGCCAGTATCTCCCACATTTCCGCGACGCGCAGCCATTGCTCCCGGAATTCTCCGGTGGCTTCCGCCGAACGCTGCCGGGCTGTCCTGGCCTGCAGCAATAACTCTTCGACACGATCCGCCATGCCTTTTCATCTCCGCTCGTAATTCCATCACGTTCGGAAATGCATGAAATGCGAATTAGTTATTTGTTATTTCTGTGGCATCATGGCCATTCTCGCCCGATTGTCGCCTCATTTCATTCAGAGGCGTGATTCTGCGATCGGTCTTGAGTCAATCTCGCGCACGGCTTCAAAAGCATTGCACCGGTCACTCGCAAGACAGCGGAAAATGCCGGGCTGGCATGAGGCAATTCCTGTTGTAGGATGCCGCATCAAGACCCCGCCGGACCTGCCCCCAATGCTTCTCCTCATCGACAATTACGACAGCTTCACCTGGAACCTAGTCCATTATTTCGGCGAGCTCGGTGAAGATGTGGTCGTGAAGCGCAATGACGAACTCGGCACGGCCGACGCGCTTGCAATGCGGCCGGATGCCATCGTGCTATCGCCGGGTCCATGCGATCCGGACCGCGCAGGGATTTGTCTCGATCTCATCACCGTTTCGAATGGGAGCGTGCCGATCCTCGGCGTCTGCCTTGGCCACCAGGCGATCGGGCAGGCCTATGGCGGCCATATCGTGCGCGCACCCGCGCCCATGCACGGCAAGCTGAGCCGCATCCGGCACACGGGCCGTAGCGTTTTTCGCGGCCTCGATGACGGCTTCGAAGCTACGCGCTATCACTCGCTTGTCATCGATCCCGCGACGATTCCCAAATGTCTGGAAGTAACAGCGACGACGGATGACGGCGTGATCATGGGCGTGATGCATCGCGACCTGCCCGTCCACGGCGTGCAATTCCATCCCGAGAGCATCGCCTCGCAGCATGGCCATGCGCTGCTGCGGAATTTCCTCGACCTCGCGCGCAAAACCGTTCCCGCATGAGCATCGATGCGGATTTTCCCGCGCTGCTCAAGCGACTGGTGGAAGGCGGTTCGCTCAGCGCGGATGCGTCACTCAATGCGTTCTCGGCCATCATCTCGGGCCAGGTGTCGGAAACCCGCATGGGCGCCTTTCTCACCGCGCTCGCATTGCGTGAGCCGACCGTAGACGAGATCGCCGGCGCAGCCCGCGCCATGCGGGCCGCGATGCGCTCGATCGCGGCTCCCGAAGGTGCGATCGATTTGTGCGGAACAGGCGGCGACGGACATGGCACGCTGAATGTCTCGACGGCGGCGGCGTTTGTAGTCGCCAGTTGCGGCGTACCTGTCGCCAAACATGGCAATCGCAACATGTCGTCGAAATCCGGCGCCGCCGATGTGCTCGAAGCGCTCGGCGTTCGCATCGATCTTTCGCCGCGGACAGCACAGCAATGTTTGGAAGAAACAGGATTGTGTTTCCTCTTCGCACCCGCCTATCACCCGGCGATGAAACATGTTGCTCCGGTGCGCAAGGAGCTTGGCTTCCGCACGGTGTTCAACCTCCTGGGTCCGCTGTGCAATCCCGCTCGGGTGCGGCGGCAGTTGCTTGGCGTATTTGCGGAACGCTGGGTCGAGCCGGTGGCAGGCGTGCTGGCCCAGCTCGGAAGCGAACGGGCTCTGGTCGTACATGGCCGCGACGGTATGGACGAGTTGACAATCACGGGCCCCACTCTCGCCGTCGAAGTCATAAACGGTACGGCAAGAAGGTTTGAGATCTCGCCTGAGG
>DASXXW010000077.1:0-2188 GCA_036502865.1 Rhizomicrobium sp. | reverse complement strand
CTGCTGCCTGTTGAAGCAATTGGCGAAGAGAAAGGCAGCAAGGAGGAAAAAGACGGCGCGAAGAAACCTGAGGCTCAGGCGGACTATATCTATGAGCAGCCGGAGGACCAGATCTTGGACAAGCTGCTGCCGCGGTATGTGGAGACGCAGATTTTGCGCGCGATGCTGGAATCGTCGGCTTCGGAATACGCCGCCCGCATGACAGCGATGGAATCGGCGACGAAGAATGCGGGTGAAGTGATCGAGGCATTGACCTTGCATATGAACAAGGTGCGGCAAGCGGCGATCACGAAAGAAATTATCGAAATTGTGAGCGGCGCGGCATACGGAGCGCAGTGAAGGATTGAGGAGCAACATGGCAGAGAAAAACGTGGGGCGCGTGGTGCAGGTCATTGGGCCGGTGCTGGACATTCAATTTGAAGAAGGGCATTTGCCGGCGATTTACAACGCGGTGCGCATCACCAGCGAGGGATTCAATATTCCGATGCCGCTGGATGTGACCGCGGAGGTGGAGCAGCACCTGGGCGAAGGCCGCGTGCGCACGGTGGCGATGGAGCCGACCGAAGGCATGGTGCGAGGGATGAAGGCGGTCGACACGGGCCGCCCGATCGAAGTGCCGGTGGGGCGGCCGACGCTGGGTCGCGTGATGAACGTTTTGGGTAAACCGGTGGATCAGCTTGGCCCCGTGGTCAGCGACAAACACTATCCGATTCACCGGCCGGCGCCGCCACTGGACCAACAGTCGACGTCACTGGAAATGTTCGAGACGGGAATTAAAGTTGTCGACTTGATTGAGCCGTACCTCAAGGGCGGAAAAATCGGATTGTTTGGCGGCGCGGGCGTAGGCAAGACCGTGCTGATTATGGAGCTGATTCACAACGTGGCCATGAAACATGGCGGCGTTTCGGTGTTTGCCGGTGTGGGCGAACGCACGCGCGAAGGCAACGACCTGTGGCTGGAAATGTCGGAAGGCGGTGTTATCGTTCCGGGAAATTCGGAGAAATCGCGGGCGGCGCTGATTTACGGGCAGATGACGGAGCCGCCCGGTTCGCGTCTGCGGGTCGGGCTGACAGGCTTGACCGTTGCAGAATATTTCCGCGACGAAGAGCACCTGGACGTGCTGTTGTTCATCGACAATATTTTCCGATTTGTGCAAGCGGGCGCGGAAGTTTCGGCGCTCTTGGGACGCATGCCTTCGGCAGTCGGTTATCAGCCGAACCTCAATACGGAAATCGGTGAGCTGCAGGAGCGCATCACTTCGACAAAGTCGGGATCGATCACATCGGTGCAGGCAATTTACGTGCCTGCGGACGACTACACGGACCCGGCGCCGGCGGCGACTTTCGCGCACCTCGACGCGACTACGAACCTGAGCCGGCAAATTGTGGAGCGCGGCATCTATCCCGCAGTTGATCCTCTGGCCAGCTATTCGCGCATTCTGGACGGGCGCATCGTCGGCGCCGAACATTACGCCGTGGCCCGCGGAGTAAAATCGATCCTGCAGCGATATAAGGATTTGCAGGACATTATCGCCATTTTGGGCATCGAAGAATTGTCGGACGAAGACAAGCGGACGGTGGCTCGCGCGCGCAAGATCGAGAAGTTCCTGTCGCAGCCTATGTTCGTAGCGGCACAGTTTACCGGCCTTGAGGGCAAGTACGTGAAGATTGAGGATACCGTCCGCAGCTTCAAGGAGATCGTGGAAGGCAAATACGATGACGTCCCGGAGCAGGCTTTCTACATGGTTGGCACGATTGACGAAGCGCTCGAAAAGGCGGAAAAGATGAAGGTGGGCGCTTAAGTAAGGCGATGCTTCCCGAGTCCATCGAGCTGATTATCGTTACACCGGAGCGGCAGTTGTTGCGCGAGACCGTTGTGGAGGTCACGCTGCCGGGCGCCGGCGGCTGCTTGGGCATTCTGCCCGGCCACGCGCCGCTGATTACGGAGCTGGGCATCGGTGAGCTGACGTACCGCACAAAGATCGCGAGTGAGCCGGGGCACCTGGCGGTTATCAGTGGCTTTGCCGAGGTTTTGGGCGACCGAGTGACGGTGCTCGCGGAAACGGCTGAGCGGCCGGAAGAAATTGATCTCGGACGAGCGGAGGAAGCAAAGAAGCGCGCGGAGCAGCGGCTGGCTTCGGCGGCAAGCGACCCGAATGTGGACTGGGGACGCGCGGCGATCGCGTTGC
>DASXXW010000076.1:0-15594 GCA_036502865.1 Rhizomicrobium sp. | reverse complement strand
AAGACCAGCGACAGCCTCCGGAGGCTGTCGCTGGTCTTTATCAACGGAAATTCCCCTTCGAGCCGTCAACGCGGTTCGCCACGGCGGGTAGTTGCTTTGCCCAGCATTTGACGAGGAACCTGCGCGAGCGTGGGCTGAACCTGCTCGACGAGGAGCCGGCACCGCCAGGCTTGAGTTCGTCGGCTGCCAAGGAGTTCGGCTACGGTCTGCTCTCCGCGCGTTACGGTAATATCTATACGGCGCGCCAGTTGCGTCAGTTGCTCCAGGAGGCCCGAGGCAAGTTCCAGCCGGAGAATATCGTCTGGGAAAAAGACGGGCGCTATTACGATGCGTTGCGGCCCGCTGTTGAGCCCAAAGGACTTTCGAGCCCACAGAATGTGCTCGATCACCGTAAATATCATTTGGACTGCGTGCGGCGGCTTATCCAGAACGCCAATGTTTTTGTTTTCACGCTCGGACTAACGGAGGCATGGGTTCACACGCCCTCCGGTACCGTTTATCCGACTGCGCCGGGCACGATCGCGGGCGAGATGGATCCGCAGCTCTATCACTTCCACAATTTCACGTTTCAGGAGATCTATGACGATCTCGTGAAGTTTTTTGCCATGTGCAAAAAGGAAAATCCGGAAATCAGTTTCGTTCTTACGGTATCTCCCGTGCCGCTGACTGCAACGGCCAGCGGCGAACATGTTCTCGCTGCGACGACCTATTCGAAAAGCGTCCTGCGCGCGGTCGCGGGCCAGCTATATCACGAGCGCGACGATGTCGATTACATGCCGTCCTATGAGCTGATTACAAATCCGCGGGCAGGCGGGCGTTTCTACGAGAGCAATGTTCGCAGTATCCGCGACGCAGGCGTGCAGTCCGTCATGAATATGTTTTTTGGGCAACTCGGCATGACGGAAGCGACGGGAGAGGCGCGCGAAGGCGCGAAACCCGGGCCGGTCGCGGAGGATCTTCGCGCGAGAGAACAACAGGAAGAAGAAGTGGTGTGCGAAGAAGCGCTGCTGGAGGCATTTGCTCCGTGATCAACATCTGCGTCATTGGTGACTCGCAGCTCAATGCCATCAAGGGTGGCTGGGATCTTCTGGAAGACGAGTATCCGGATCTGGAGCTCACCTTCTTTGGTGCGGCGCGCAAGAACATGGGAACCCTGGAAGTCGGCAGCGGCTGCCTCCTGTCTCCGGATCCGCATTGCACCAAGCGCATGCGGCGAAGCTCGAACGGGCTCGAAACGATTGCCGACGATTACGACGCATATCTTCTCGTCGGCCTCGAATTTGGGTTGCACGCGGCAGTCTATCTCTGCATGACGCATCGCATCGAATGCGACGAACCCGACGATCGGATACCCATTTCCGATGCGTGCCTTGAGCGTGTGGTTGAGGACGAACTCCGGCAGACAATATCGATCAGCACGGTCGAAAAGCTTCATCAAATCACGGACGCACCAATCGCCGTTCTGCCTTATCCCCTGCGCTGCCGCTCCGACGCGATCTCCATATTCAAGCGCATCCGCGAAACCGGAACCGACAAGAAGGTTCGTGAACTTGCAGACGGCGTGGCGAACCGGCTCTCGGAGGAATATCGCTTCCGGTTGTTTCTGCAGCCGGAGGAAACACTGTCCTCTCCTCTGGGAACCAATTCGATCTATTCGCGCATCAAAGGATCGAATGACGGCCATATGAACTCGGAATATGGCAAAGAGGTTCTGAAGGTCCTGTTCAGCCAGTTTCCGTCGTGAGCTGAGTGTTTTTTTCTCATCTACTCACGCCGGGATAGTGCCCAAATTGAATTTTGGGATGGTGTTTGTCGTCACGCCTTACGCCATTTGCCGCTTTTAATGTCGAACTTCACCGTTCCTGCGGTCCGCATTCGCATCAGAACTTCCTGCAGGGCGTCCGTGCTTTTGTTGCTGGGATCAAGCCGCTGTTGAAGTGGGTAGAGGGCGCGGGGTTTATCCAACGCGGCCAGTACGTCTTCGTCTTTTATCAAGATTGACATCCTTTCATGGGCCAGTTTTGCCCTGTGCTATTATTGCCGCCCCAATCGCGTCCGCGTGGCTCTTAATGCCGCCCATATGCAGCGCGGCTTCAAAGCGGTGATTCTCGCTTCCCACTACCCACGCATGAAATCTTGAGAAGTAAAGCGTTTCTTAATTTCTGCGGTGCAATGTCTCCCGAAACATCGTGGGGGCACTGGATGCCGAACTATCTTCGTGGCGGTTTTTTGTTTTCGACCGCCGTTCTGACGGCGTGCTGTTTACCGGCTTCCGCCAATGTAATCGTCTCCAATGCAGCGACGCAGAATATGAACTGCTCGGCGGGCATATGTGCGCCGACTGCAGCCAGCGCCACGCTTAACGTAAGCGACCTGGAAAATTTTCTCGCGTCGGGCAACGTCGAAATTGCCACGACCGGCACAGGTGTCCAGGCGGCGAATATCACAATTGACGGAAAGCTTTCCTGGTCGTCTGCAAGCACCCTGGCGCTGGTCGCCTATGGGTCTGTTTCCGTCAACAAGCCCGTGAGCGTGAAGGGGGCAGGGGGTTTTTCAGTAGTCACGGACGTTGGCGTCATGAACGGAGAGTTTTCCTTCGGTCCCGGTGGAAATCTTGCCTTCGCAAATTTGTCCGGCCAGCTCTCGATCAACAACGCGCCGTATATGCTCGTATCGAGCGTTGCCTCTTTGGCGGCTGCTGTTACTGCCAATCCAACTGGAAGATTCGCGCTCGCCAACAAATACGATGCGAGCAAAGACGGCATCTATGCGACTTCGCCGATCGCAACCACGTTTACAGGCTGGTTCGAAGGCCTGGGCAATACAATATCGAACCTTTCCATCAATGATCCGGTTGACGACTCTTCGGTCGGATTGTTTGCGGTGAGCCAGGGAACCCTCGCAAATGTCCGCCTCGCGAACATAAATGTGACTGGTGCATCGGGTAGCTCGGATGATTCCACGGAGTACGTCGGCGGGCTGGTAGGTTGCGCCTGCTGGAGCGGAATGATTTGGAACAGTTCGGTGAGCGGCGTGGTCTCCGGAGGCACATATGCTGGAATCGGTGGATTGGCCGGCGTTGCATCGGGCGGCACCGTGGCTTCATCGAGCAGTAATGTATCTGTTTCATCCGGCTCGGAGAGTGCTGCGGGAAGTCTCGTTGGTTTGACAAGTCAGGAAACCGTCACGGATTCCTTTGCGAGCGGAAATGTGTCCGGCGGAGGTACGCTGGGGCTCGGTGGGCTGGTCGGGCAAAATACCGGCAAAATCGAGCACTCGCATGCGACGGGTACCGTTACGGCCACGGATGATGCTGCCTATGTGGGTGGCCTCGTCGGCTTCAACTTGTCGGGCACGGTTTCGAAATCATATGCGGCTGGCGGTGTTGAATGTCAGGGAAAGGCTGCCTGTGGAGGATTGGTTGGATTTCAGGCTTTCGCACTCCAAGGAGCAGAAATGATTGAACGCTCGTTTGCGACCGGTCCCGTGACAAGCAACGGTGGTGCAGGCGGGCTGGTGGGTTACGCCCAGGTTGGTACAATCTCGGATTCCTACGCGACGGGATCAGTATCCGCGCCATTAGCCGGTGGGTTGATAGGAGAGAATACCAACAATGATGGGTATCACTCCGTGGAGAACTCCTATTCGTCCGGCGTCGTGACGGGTTCGGCCGGAGAGACGGGAGGCCTGATCGGAAATGACGAATCTAAGAGCACGATCAAACGCGCCTATTGGGACACGACGACCAGCGGGATCACCGACAAGGGGCAGGGTGCGGGAAATGTTGCCAATGATCCCGGCATCAAGGGGCTCAGCAATACAAAGCTGGAATCGCGCCTGCCGGACGGTTTCAATCCAAAAGTCTGGGCGGAGAGTCCGGCCATCAATGGCGGCTTGCCCTATCTGATTGCCAATCCGCCGCCAAAATAGGTTGCGCGAAGGGGTTCCATCGCCCATATCGGGCGGAGCGGTCGAAACACAGCTCTCTTATGGATCACAGCGAAAGCGCAGCCCCCGAAACGACATCGCCGGCGGGCGAGGATAAACGCCGGCCCGCCAGCCAGCCTTTAACGCCGGCTCCGGCTTCGACAGCCCCCATCGTCAGGATTCGTGATCTTTCCAAGACCTATGCTTCGGGCCTGCAAGCTCTGAAGCCGATCAATCTCGAGATCCGCAAAGGCGAAATTTTCGCGCTTCTGGGTCCGAACGGCGCCGGCAAGACGACGCTGATCAGCATCATTTGCGGCATCGTCAAAGCCTCCGGCGGGGAAGTGAATGTCGATGGCCATGACATCAACCGAGATTACCGCGCGGCGCGGATGAAGATCGGTCTGGTGCCGCAGGAGCTGACCACGGACCGCTTCGAGTCGGTCTGGCAGACGGTGACGTTCAGCCGTGGATTGTTCGCGCGGCAAGCCGATCGTGGGTATGTCGAGAACGTGTTGCGCGACCTTTCACTGTGGGACAAACGCAAATCATCTTTGCAGACACTGTCCGGGGGAATGAAGCGGCGCGTGATGATCGCCAAGGCGCTGAGCCATCAACCGACAATCCTGTTCCTCGACGAACCCACAGCGGGCGTCGATGTGGAATTGCGCCGCGACATGTGGGCTCTCGTGCGGCGGCTGCGCGAAGGCGGCGTGACGATCATCCTGACCACGCATTACATCGACGAAGCGGAAGAAATGGCCGACCGCATCGGTGTCATCAACAAGGGCGAGCTGATCCTTGTCGAAGAGAAAACGGCGCTGATGAAAAAGCTCGGCAGCAAGAAGCTGACGCTGGTGCTCCAGGAGCCATTGCAAACCGTGCCCGAGGCGCTAGCAGACTGGCCGCTTGCACTTCAGGCAGGCGGCACCGAACTCGTTTACAGCTTCGATATCAATGCCGAGCACACCGGCGTGCCGTCTTTGCTTCGTAAGCTCACCGATCTCGGTATCGGGTTTCGCGATCTTGCAACAAAGCAGAGCTCGCTCGAGGACATTTTCGTGAGCTTGGTGAGCGATCGGGAGCACGCATGAGCCCGCCGGCCTTCAACGCCACAGGCGTATTCGCGATCTACAAGTTCGAGATGGCGCGAGCCTATCGCACCATCTGGCAGAGTCTCGTGACGCCCGTCATCACGACCTCGCTCTATTTCATCGTCTTTGGCGCCGCTATCGGTTCACGCATGACGCAGGTGGGCGGCGTTTCCTATGGCGCGTTCATCGTACCCGGACTCATCCTGCTGACGCTTTTCCAGCAGAGCATCTTCAATGGCGCCTTCGGCATCTATATGCCGCGCTTCATCGGCACGATCTACGAACTTCTTTCGGCGCCCGTTTCTCCGCTGGAGATCGTGCTTGCCTATGTCGGCGCCGCTGCCACGAAATCGATCGTGCTCGGGCTGGTAATCCTCGCAACGGCGTCGCTGTTTGTTCCGCTGCACATACTGCATCCTTTCTGGATGATCGCCTTTCTGGTGCTGACCTCGGTCACCTTCAGCCTGGTTGGTTTCATCCTCGGCATCTGGTCGAAGAGCTTCGAGCAGATGCAGGCAATTCCGATGTTGATCGTAACGCCGCTCACTTTTCTCGGCGGTTCGTTTTATTCCATCGACATGCTGCCCGCCGGCTGGCGCACGGTGGCCTACGCGAACCCGGTCGTCTATCTGATCAGCGGCTTCCGCTGGAGTTTCTACGGTCGCGCGGATGTGCAGGTGGGCGTCAGCCTCGGCGCAACGCTGGTTCTTTTCCTTGCCTGCCTTTGCGTTGTGAGCTGGATGTTCAAGACGGGCTATCGTCTGAAAAGCTAGACCGGCCCTGCATGTGATCTCGGCACAAGCGGAGATCCGGATCGCCGATCTTTCCGGATAAATTTGCAATGCCGGGTTCCCGCTTTCGCGGGAATGACGGGGTGGTATGGTCCATCCTTTCCAGGGGGAAGTCGTCGTGACCATCTATGTCCATGCGGGAATGCTGCTGGCGGTGCCGGGCCGGGATCCGCTTTCGAAGCACACGATCCAGATCGAAAACGGTCGCATTCAGTCCGTAACTGAGGGCTTCACCACACCGAAATCCGGCGACCAACTCATCGATTTGTCCGATCATTTCGTGCTGCCGGGGTTGATCGACTGCCATGTGCATCTCACCGGGCAGTTCGGTCCGCGACACAAACTTGAAGTCGTGGAGGAGTCGCCAACCGCGATCGCGTTGCACGCCGCTCAACATGCGCGCGTGACGCTGGAAGCCGGCTTTACCACCGTGCGCGACCTTGGCGAAATCGGCGGGGCAGGGGATGCGATTTTTTCGCTGCGCAGCGCCGTGGCAAAGGGCTATGTGCCCGGTCCGCGCATTTTCGCTGCCGGCTCCATTATCTCTCCGACCGGCGGGCACGGCATTACCTGTGGCTATCGCGATGATATCAATCTGCTGCTCGATGCGACCGGACGTGGCGACGGTGTCGATGGTTGCCGGTTGGCGGTGCGCCGCCAGGTATCGCGCGGCGCGGATTTCATCAAATTCGTCGCGACGGGTGGTGTGTTGACCGACACAGCCACAGGCACCGGGCAACAATTCTTTGAAGACGAATATGAGGCGATTGTCGGGACGGCACATATGCTGGGCCGCAAGACGACCGCGCACGCGCATGGTGCGGACGGGATGAAGGCCGCGCTCAAGGCCGGTGTCGACGGCATCGAACACGGCACCTTCATGGATGAAGAAGTGATGGAAACTATGAAGCGGCGCGGCGTCTTTTATGTGCCGACGACTCTCGCCGGTTTCACCGTCGCCGAATACGCGACCAAACAGGATTTCATGCCGCCGGCCATCCGCGAAAAGGCGCTTGCCGTCGGCCCGCATATACTCGAAACGCTGCGGCGGGGTTATGCGGAAGGGCTTCGCATCGCATTCGGAACCGACACCGCCGTGTCGCCGCATGGAGAGAATGCACGAGAATTTGAGTTGATGGTCAAGGCCGGAATGAGTCCGATGGCGTGCATCGTTGCAGCGACGCTCACTGCCGCCGAACATATCGGGCATCTGCCCAATCTGGGGTCGATCGAGCCCGGAAAGGCCGCAGACATCATCGCCACATCTGCGAGTCCGCTCGACGATGTACGCGAACTGCAGAAGATTCGTTTCGTGATGCGCGACGGCAAAGTGTTCAAACACGCACGAGCCGCATAAGCGCCAAGGTGGAGAAGCCCTGAATGACTTCGAGAATTCATCCGATGGCACTGACATGCATGCTTGGTATGTCATTGGCGACGTCGGCATCCGCGCATGGCTTTCAGGTCATTCACGATTTCACCAACGGCACAGATGGCGGCGTCCCGCCCTATACGCTCGTGTTGAACAAGAAGGGCCAGCTGGTTGGCACGGCCGACGAGGGCGGTGCGAACCAAGCCGGCGTGATTTTCAGCATGAAGCAGAAAAAATCACGGTGGTCGCTGAAGCCACTGTACAATTTTGGCGACACGGATGGGCAACCAGGCTGGGGCGTCACGCTGAACAAAGGAAGTATGTACAGCATCGCGTCCTATGCCGAAGTGATGCATGGGCCGTGCGGCACCGCGCTGCAGATCAACAAATCGCAGAAGCAATGGCAGAGCGTAGCCATGCATACCTTTGTGCAGGGTGAGGACGGATGCCCGACGGGCAATATGGTTCTCGACAAGAACGGAAACGCCTATGGCGTGACGCAGAATGGCGGTGCCGATGGCTGGGGCTCGATCTATGAGTTATCGCCATCGGGAGGAAGCTGGACGGAAACCATCCTCTACACATTCACCGGCGGCAGCGATGGCGGCGCGCCCTATTCGGGAATGATTTTCGACAAGGCAGGAAATTTGTACGGCACGGCAACCGCGGGCGGTGCTGCGGGCTGCGGACAAGGTTGCGGCACGGTCTTCGAATTGTCGCCGTCGAAATCCGGATGGGTCTACAGCGCGATCTACAGCTTCACGGGCGGCAATGATGGCGGGCAGCCGACGGCAGGCCTTGTCTTCGATAAATCCGGAAATCTCTACGGCGCAGCGGAATCATTCGGAGCAAATAATGGCGGTACGATTTTCGAACTGACGCCATCGAGCGGAAGCTGGACCTTCAATCTCCTGGCGAGCCCGTCAGGAAGCGGTGGACCCGTCGTGGCGCTGACCGTAGCGTCTCCGACGGCAATCTACGGCACGAATTTCTTCGACGGCGCCGACAGCTATGGCTCGGTATTCAGGGTCACCAAATCCGGAAGCAAATGGACCTATAAGGACCTCCACGATTTCACCGGTGGTAGCGACGGTGGCTATCCCGGCGGCGGCGTAACGCTGGATGCGAAAGGCAATCTCTATGGGACCGCCGTACTCGGCGGCGCCGACAACTTTGGCGTCGTCTGGGAGATCGGCAAGTAACGCTGCGGTGGCATACTAATCACCAGGCGGCCGGCAATTGATTTGGGAAAGGTTGGAGAGGGCGATGCAAAAAAAGATAACACCATTCCTGTGGTTTGACGGTAAAGCAGGCGAGGCTGCGGAATTCTATAAATCCGTGTTCGGCGACGTGAAGATTCTCGACACGCGATATTACAGCGATGCGGGGCCTCTGCCGAAAGGGACCGTGCTGACGGTGACCTTCGAAGTGTTCGGTCAGGAATTCGTCGGATTGAACGGCGGCCCGCACTATCAGTTTTCGCCGGCAACCTCGTTCTTCGTGAGCTGCGAAAACCAGGATGAGGTGGATCGCTATTGGAATGGGCTGATGGACGGTGGAACGCCGCAGCAATGCGGCTGGATCACTGACAAATTCGGCGTTACATGGCAGATCGTGCCGAAGTTGCTGGGCGAAATCCTGAAAGACAGCGACGGCGAGCGCGTGGCCCGCGTCATGCGCGCAATGTTCGGCATGGTGAAACTCGATATCGCCGGGTTGCAGCGAGCCTATGACGGGAAGTGATCCAGATTCCATTATTGCCCGTAGTAACGCGTCGCACGAGTAAAGAAGGGTCCGGGTATCCAGGCCCTTTTGTTTTGTCCGCGACCTGTGCCAAGGATTGCGCCGAGCGATGCGATGACAAAACACAAGACCATTGTCGTGAACGACAAGATGCAGCGCGGCTATCGCTATGCACTGACGGCGCCGACAGGCAGGAACTTCGCGCCGGATTTTTCGCCGGAGCTCACACCCAAAGAGATGCTCGAACTCGGCATATTCGGCGGAAAATACATGACGGATTGCCGCCGCGAATTTCCGGCCGCGTGGTTCGCAAAAGCCAAACTGTCGCCCAAGGGCGCCGATGCGTCGCTGAATTTCTTCCGCGTTTCGGCAAGCCAGCCGCTCTCCGTGTGGCGCGCCAAGGGCTGGATCTGGGAGCATGACCCGCGCGGCTGGTTCCAGTGGTATTGCCGCTATTATATGGGCCGCCGGGTGCCGGGGGAGGATGAAAGGCAGATCGGCCGCTGGAGAGCCATTCGCCGGCATATCCGCCAGGTCGAGAAGAATTGCGAGCAGGGCGATCTGGGCTGTCGCCCGCGGCAGCGTCAGGCTCTGCTGCACTGGGCCTATGACAGCCGCAAAATCTGAGGCACCAGCCTCTCGCTTTCTGGGTGGGCATCTTTTGATGTAGATTGTCCGTGTACGACGGGGCGGGATATGGAAGCGAATAGCCTGAAACGGGCAGCGTCGGCGCGCGCATCGCGCGGCGCGGCGGCAGCCGGCGAGTCCGAATTGGACGCGGACCGGTCGCATGTCTGACGAGGCGGACGATCTTGCCCGGGATATGGCGACGCCGGACACGCTGGCCCGGCGCATGGCGCTCGATTCCGCGACAGCCGAAGAAGCGCGTGCCTATCTCCGGAAGCAAAACCGGCTGACCGATCTGCAGATCGAGAATTTGCAGAAGATCGACTGTTACGAAACCTCCCATCTGCGCTGGCGCCGCTTCAACGACCAGATGAAAGGCGCATTGCAGATATTGGTCGTCACGCTCGGCGCCATGATCGTGATGTCCATCGTCGTGGCGATGTGGAATGCAAGCCAGGCGGATGGAATTGTCGTCAAGGCGTTCTCCGTACCGCCATCCTTCGAAGCAAATGGCGTGGGCGGAGACGTTGTTGCCGACGATCTTACCGACAAGATCGCCGCGATCCGCGATATCGCCAACGGCAATTCCTTCAGCCAGTCAAAGGATGTGCGAAGCGACCGCGCGGAAGACATCAAGGTCGAGATTCCGCAAACCGGCGTTTCTTTCGCACAGGCATGGCACTATCTGAAGGCCTGGCTGGGCCATGAGAGGCCGCTACGCGGCAACGTGCGCACCATCGGCAACGGCAAAATCGTCCTGACTGTCGTTCTGGCTGGAGATGCAGCCGAGGAATATTCGGGCTCCGTTTCCGATTTCGAGTCCTTGGAGCAACAGGCGGCGGAGCATGTTTTTGCCAGCGTCGATCCAAATAACTTTGTTCTGTATCTCGATGCGGAAAAGCGATCGAGCGAAGCGCTCGCGGCAGTGGGCCAATTTGCCGAGTCGGCGGAGGATCCGAAGGAGCGGTCCGGGCTGACGTCGCTCTGGTCCGTTTTCACGAGGGAAGTTGCAGGCGATGTCCCGCTTTCGATTGCGCGGGCGCGCTATGCGCTTTCGGTTTATCCCGGAACGACGGTGGCCCATCGCGAGATCATGGTGGGCGAACATCTGCTCGGGCATGATGAGGCCGCACTGAAGGAAACCGCGCCGCTTCTTTCCATGCAGGAACGGGATTTGCCTGTTAGCATGCAGGGCCGCGGTTATCAGGAAGTGATCGGCGAGGCTTCGGTCGAGCGTGACATCGATCTGGGTGATTTCAACCACGCGCAATCCGATCTTTGTTTCTATTGCTCCAACGCCGATGCCTTGCTGCAAAGAGCGGAGTATCTCGCGCGTTCCCACGATTTGGCCGGAAGCCGGGCGTTGAGCGCCCAGGCTGCCGTGGCGGGCGATGTGCCGCCGCCCACGAGCGCCCGCACACGAATTTTCGTCGATATGGCTGCCGAGGATGGGAGCGCCGCGGCCGAGGACGCAAAAACCTATGGCGATATCATCGCCTCCGAAGAGGAAGCCGATCCCCGGTATTCGGCCTTGCGGCTCCATACCATCATTGCCCCTCTGCATGGGGAAGCGCTGGCGCGAAGCGGCCAGTTCGAGGAAGCCGAAGCAACGATGGCGCCGACACCGCGCGATTGTTACCATTGCGTGCGCATACGTGGTGTCGTTGAAGCACTGCGGAGAAACTGGACAGCGGCATCTGTTTGGTTCGCAGAGGCAGTCGGGCAGGGGCCTTCACTGCCGTTTGCCTGTACCGACTGGGGCGAGATGCTGCTCCACAAGGGTGACTACGAAGGCGCGATCGCAAAATTCCACGAGGCAAATCTGAAAGGCCCGCACTTCGCCGACCCACTGGAGATGTGGGGCGAGGCGTTGATGCAGGAGAACCGTTCCGATCTCGCGCTCGCCAAGTTCGAAGAAGCAAACAAATACGCGCCGAATTGGGGCCGGCTGCATCTCGAATGGGGTAAGGCGTTGTTGTGGTCCGGCGACAATGCGAGCGCCCGAAAGCAGTTTTCAATTGCGTCCGGCCTCGGGCTGGCGCCGGCTGAAATGTCCGAGCTCGCACGGTTGAGGGAGGTCAAACATGGCTGACAGTCCTCTCGATGCCACTACGCAAACCGAAGACAGGCCCGAAACCAATGCCGCCGCCACCATCCTGGCGCTTGACGGCGCACGGGACAGGCCCGAACTCAGCGGTGTCATTGCCGAATTCCTGCGTGAGCAAAAGAAGCTGATTGCGGAGCAGTGCGCGCAATTACACGATCAGGACAGGCGCATCCGGCTCGGAATTGTCGATCAACGCCTCTCCATCGTGCTCAAAGCAATGACGGTTTTCGTCGGTCTGCTATTCGCCGCTGGCCTCGCATTGATGGTTTGGAATGATATCGGTAGCGGCGGGTTGGTCATTGAACCGTTTTCTGTGCCGCAGGATATGGCCGCTCGCGGCCTTACCGGTCAGGTTATCGCGTCGCACGTTCTGGACCGCCTTGCAGAGATGCAAACCCAGACACACTCACAGCGCGCGATACAATCCTATGCCAATTATTGGGGCGACGACATCAAAGTTGAAATTCCCGATACGGGCATTTCGCTGGGCGAATTGGATCGTTTTCTGCGCGAGAAACTTGGACATCCCACACATGTCACGGGCGATGTCGTGGTGTCGCAATCGACGATCGGTCTGACGGCGCGCGCGGGCGGGAGCGGTAGTGTCACGGTTCGTGGTCCCGTTGCTGATCTCGACAAACTCATCCCGCATATTGCCGAATCTATCTACGGACTGACACAGCCCTATCTCTATGGCGTCTATCTTTCGGAGATACACCGCGAGGCCGAGGCCAGGGTCGTGTTTACACAACTCGCGGAGCACGGCTCGCCCGCAGAACGTGGTTGGGGTTATCTCGGCTGGTCGAACGCCGTCGAATTAACCGACGGCGAAAATGCAAGACTTGCATTACTCGAGAAAGCGAGCTTCTACGCACCTAATGTCTTCCTGCCGAGGCAGAATATCGCGTTGCTCGAAGATGTAGTCAGCCGACCCGAAGAAACGATTCGCGATGGCAAATCGGCCATGTCGCTTCTTTCTTCGGGCAATCACGGTGGCATATCCGACGACGTCTCGCCTGTTTCTTTGAAAAGACTCCAAGGCATCGCCGCAGTGAATCTCGGGGCGTTCCACGATGCTTCACCGATTCTACAATCCGTGAACGACTCCCAGCATCTGTATTATACATCGATATTCAGCGTCAGGGCGTTGTTTGCTCGCTCGGAAGTGGGCGAACATGATCTTGCAGCGGCGAGGCTGGCGCTGAGAGATGGGGAAAAACAGTCCTGGATCAATATCGATGTGGCGCGCCTGGATGATGAATGGGCGCGCATCCTGGTCGATACCGAGGCGCGAAACTGGCACGGGGTTCTTGACGACGATAGGGCGATAACACCGATTTTGGCGAGAAGCCCCGGCCTGCGGTCGCTCGCGTTTGCGCGGGAAACGCCTTGGGTAGCGTATGCCGAGGCGCGACTGGGACAAATGCGACGAGCAGAAACAATGATCTCCGGCACGCCGGCTGATTGTTATGTTTGCCTGCTGATGCGGGGGCGAATTCGCGAAACTGAAGGAAATTTGATCAGGGCCGAGTGGTGGTTTGCGCGTGCGGCCTCCTGGCAGCCATTGATCCCTTTTGCCGATGCCGACTGGGGTGAGATGTTGCTGCGTAAGGGTGATTACGACGGCGCCATTGCGAAATTCCGCGCGGCGAATCAGAAAGGCCCGCACTTCGCCGATCCGCTGGAGATGTGGGGTGAGGCGCTGATGCAGCAGAATCGCTCCGACCTTGCGCTGGCAAAATTCCAGGAAGCAAACAAATACGCACCAAACTGGGGACGGCTCCATCTCGAATGGGGCAAGGCGCTTGTCTATGTCGGCAAGAGCGACGAGGCAAAAAAACAGTTTGCTTTCGCATCCACGCTCGATCTTTCCGCTCATGACAGAGCGAACCTTGCAAACTGGACGAAACTGCATGGCTGAAGCCGACGAAGAAATCCAGCCGTCACGGGCGTCAGCTGCACGTCTGGATAACGCCGCGCTGGCCGTGCTCGGCTCCGCAAGTCGCGGCAAGGCCGATGCGTTTCTTGAGAGGCAAACCGAGCTCTCCGAACTGCAGAAGGAAAATCTGCGGCTCGAGAATCGGAAGCTTCACGCGGAGCATGCATTCGAACTTTCGCACATCCGATTCCGCCGTTTCAGCGACTACGCAAAATTCTCCCTGGAGATTGCGGGATTCCTTGTCGTCCTGCTGATCGTGTGCGGGCTCGCCACTATGGTGTGGAGCGCGATGCAGGATCGCGATCTGGTCGTCGACGCGTTCTCCGTCCCGCCGGACGTCGCGCAGTCGGGCATGACAGGCGGTGTGTTGGCGGGGCGCGTGCTCGACACCTTTGGGCGCATGCAAGCGTCCATCGGCGTTTCCGTCATTCAAGGCGCGAATAGTTATCATGCCGGTTCTTCCGAAGAGGTGCGCGTCGAAATTCCGGAAACCGGAATTTCGATAGGTGAACTCAATCGTTATCTGCGGGGATGGCTGGGGCAGGAAACGCATGTCAGCGGCGATCTGGTACGCACGGCAAAGGGCTATGCCCTTACGACCCGCGCCGGCGGACAACCTGGTGTGACCATCGACGACACTGATATCGACACGCTGGTTGAGAAGGCGGCCGAGCATGTGTTCGCAGTCGTGCGCCCGCTGCGCTACCTCGATTGGCTCGAAGCCAATAAGCGGATGGCTGACGCGCTTGTGGCGGTTGTACCCCTGACGAAGGTTGGCGACGCACATGATCGTGCCGTGGCTTACGCGGCGTGGGCGGGTCTTCTCAAAGACTCGTACAATCTGGAAGCCGCCCTTCCTAAAGCCAGAACCGCAGTCGCTCTTGACCCGCAAAACCCCACAGCCGTGGGCTGGCTCGCCAGTGTCGAATGGTATTTGGGTCATGACGAGGCTGCATGGCGACTTGCGTCGCGCAATGCCGGTCTTTGGCACGGAGCAGAAGTTGCCGATCTCGATCCGTCGCTCGTCGCGGCGGCTCCCCTTTTCTTCAAGGCCAGAAGCGACGGTCTTGTTGGAGACTGGGCCGCAGTCCTGAAGGCGGAGAACGGGTTTGATGCCAATGGCGAGAATTATTCCGAGACTCTCACGCGTGCGGAGGAAGCCGCCGAGGACCACGATGCGGCATTGGCCCGCTCATTCGCACGAACCATTCCCCTGAAATCGGACGGAGGCGCGCCGAACCCGCAGTTCGATGAGGGCCGCATGGTGATTGCACTGACGCTGGAGGACTGGAACACGGCTGTTCTCGCGGGGCGGCGTGCGGAATCACATTTCCTTGCCGATCCCAAAGGCATGAGTTCATTGCGCCTGGTTCTGTGGCGGAAGTTGGCCTACGCGCTTGCGCGCACGGGCCGGTTCGCCGAAGCCGACAGCATGATCGCCAAAACGCCCTCCGATTGCGATCCGTGCATGCGGTCGCGCGCGTCCATTGCAGGGGCCGAAGGCAATTGGATTGCCGCCGCCGGCGACTTTTCCATCGTCGCGTCGCGCAGCCCCGACATCCCGTTTGCCGATGCCGACTGGGGTGAAATGTTGCTGCGTAAGGGCGATTACGACGGTGCGATCGCAAAATTCCGCGAGGCAAATCTTAAAGGTCCGCATTTCGCCGATCCGCTGGAGATGTGGGGCGAGGCGCTGATGGCGAAAAACCGGTCGCACCTGGCGCTGGCGAAATTCGAATACGCCAACAAATACGCGCCCAACTGGGGCCGACTGCATCTGAAATGGGGCGAGGCGCTCACCTATGCCGGCCACGCCGACGACGCCAGGAAACAATTCGCCATCGCGGCGGGACTTGATCTGACAAGGGCGGACAAAACCGAACTGGCACGGGCCAGCCATGGTTGAAGACATGCAGGCGATTTGACCTGGCAAGAGTTTGAGGAGAAGGAAAATGGCTACATTGCTTCGCGCACCCCAGCATGTGGTTCGCACG
>DASXXW010000075.1:0-5389 GCA_036502865.1 Rhizomicrobium sp. | reverse complement strand
ATCTCGGGCTGGCTGAATACGGCGGTCGGAACATTTGCGTAATCGGCGGGCGTCGGATTGTCCTCGAATGCCGTCGCCACAAAAGCCATGGCTTCGTGAATCGCCACAGGCGTGAGCGCGATCCGGTCCGTTACATCGCCGACCGCCCAGATATGCGGGATGTTGGTGCGCGAAAATGCGTCGACCTTGATCTCGCCACGTTTGCCGGTTTCGAGACCGAATTTTTCGAGGCCGAGGCCTGTCGTATTCGGTGTCCGGCCGATAGCGAGCATCACCTGATCGGCTTCGAGCATCTCGTTCTTGTCGGTGAAGGCAAAGACCTTGTCGCCGTTCCTGTCGACCCGCTTGAATGTACGATCGACCAGGATGCGGATGCCGCGCTTCTCGCTCGATTGCGTGAGCGCGTCGCGCATGTCTTCATCGAAGCCGCGCAGGATTTTCGGCCCGCGATAGACGAGTGTGACTTCCGCGCCAAGGCCGTGAAAAATATGCGCGAATTCGATGGCGATATAACCACCGCCGGCGATCACGATCCGCCGCGGGAATTTCTCGAGATGAAAGGCTTCGTTCGAAGTGATGCAATGTTCTGCGCCCGGCGGTCCGCCGAGATCGCGCGACGGATAACCGCCCGTCGCAATCAGGAAACGCTCTGCGCTGATGCGCCGGCCGCTCTTTGTCAGCCGGATCGTATGCGCATCTTCGAACTCGGCGCGTTCCATGAAGATTTCAACGCCGGCCAGTTCGACATTATGCCGGTATATTCCTTCGAGCCGCGCAATCTCCTTGTCTTTGTTGGCAATCAACGTGGTCCAGTCGAACCGCCGCTCGGGAACGCACCAGCCAAAACCGGCGCAATCTTCGAAATCCTCGCCGAAATGGCTGGCATAGACGAAGAGTTTCTTCGGGACGCAGCCGCGAATGACGCAAGTGCCGCCGAGCCCATATTCTTCGGCGAGACCGACACGCTTTCCCTTTTGCGCCACAAGCCGGCTTGCCCGCACACCGCCGGAACCACCGCCAATGACGAAGAGGTCGAAATCATATTTGGAGGACATGCGGCGACGATCCTTGTTTGCACAGAGAACTGGTTCAGAAATAACTCGTCATTCCCGCGAAAGCGGGAACCCAGACGCGCGAAATTCGCGATTACGCAGAAAAGCCTGTGCCTCACTTCCTGCCATGGCAACCGCTGGCTCCCCGCTTTCGCGGGGATGACAGCATATTTCTTACACGGCGGACATTTCTCGCCTGCTTTCGCTAGTTCATCCCTTTGTAATCACTTCTACCCCGTCCTCGCGCGCAACAATCAATGTCGTCGCAAGGCCGATGAAAAGACCGTGCTCCACGACGCCGGGAATGACGTTGAGCGCCAGCGCAAGCAGGCGCGTGTCGCGGATCGCGCCGAACCCGCAATCATAAATCACATTGCCGCTGTCAGTGACGAACCCGTCGCGGAGTTTGATGGTCACGTTCTCATATCCGAGCGACGCGGCGGCATTGCGAATGCGGCGCGCCGTGGTGACATGCCCGAATGTTGTGACTTCGATGGGCAAAGGAAAACGGCCGAGCCGGTCGACCAGCTTCGAGCCGTCCATGATCACGACCATTTGCTTCGACGACGACGCAACGATTTTCTCGCGCAGCAGGGCGCCGCCGCCGCCCTTGATCAGATTGAAGTCGCGGTCGGCCTCATCGGCGCCGTCTATATCCAGATCGAGCGGCGAGAGATCGTCCAGATTGCCGAACGGAATGTTGAGCGCGCGCGCTTTCGCTTCCGTGCGCTCCGATGTCGCCGTACCGATGATGGAGAGCCCGGCGTGAACTTTCTCCGCCAGCAATTCGAGAAAAGCTTCCGCAGTCGTACCTGTACCGAGACCGAGCTTCATGCCGTCGCGAACGAAGTCCAGCGCCTTCGCTGCGGCCGCGCGTTTGAGCGAATCGTTCATCGCGGTTGCAATCACTCCACCGTCACGGATTTGGCGAGGTTGCGCGGCTGATCGACATCCGTGCCTTTCGCGACAGCGGTGTGATAGGCGAGCAATTGCACCGGGACGGCGGCCACAAGCGGCGCAAGAAGCGGCTCGACACGCGGCAATTCGATCCTGGCCCAGGCGTCACGCCCGGTCTTTGCCAGACCCACGTCATCGGAGATCATCACCACCTTGCCGCCGCGCGCCATCACTTCCTGCATGTTCGACGCGGTCTTTTCAAACAGCGCATCCGTGGGCGCGATCACGATCACCGGCACACTCTGGTCAATCAGGGCAATCGGGCCATGTTTCATTTCGCCCGCCGCATAGCCCTCGGCGTGGATGTAGGAAATTTCCTTGAGCTTGAGTGCGCCTTCCAGCGCCAGCGGATAGTTCAACCCGCGGCCGAGATAAAGCACATCGCGCGCCTCGGCGATTTCCACACCCAGCGCTTCGATGGCGGGTTCCTGTTTGAGGAATTCGACGATGTGACGCGGTGTTTCGAGCAGCGCCACGCACAGCCGGCGCTCCGTATCTTCGTCCAGCACATGGCGCGCGCGGCCCGCCGCAATGGCGAGCGCTGCAAGAACCGAAAGCTGGCAGGTGAATGCCTTGGTAGAGGCAACGCCGATCTCGGGTCCGGCGAAAGTCGGAAGCACGATATCGGCTTCGCGTGCGATCGAGCTTTCCGGCACATTGACGATGGCGAGTGTTGTTTGTCCGCAGGATTTCGCATGGCGCATCGCCGCCAGCGTGTCCGCCGTTTCACCCGATTGCGAAATAAATAATGCCGCGCCGTTTTTCGGATAGACCGGCTCGCGATAGCGCAGCTCCGACGCGACATCGACTTCGACACTCAGCCGCGCGATCTGCTCGAACCAGTATTTGCCCACCAGACCCGCATAATAGGCCGTGCCGCAGGCCGAGATGGTAAGACGTTCGGCTTTTACGAATGCTTCAATGGCACGCTTGTCGTCGAGCGCCACGGACGGGCCCGTGACATCGAGATAATGCGCGAGCGTATGCGCGATCACTTCGGGCTGTTCGTGGATTTCCTTGGCCATGAAATGCCGGAAGCCACCCTTGTCGATCAAACCTTCCGCGCCGCTGACCACGCGGATTTCGCGATTGGCCGGACGGCCATCTTCATCGAAGATCGAAATATTGGCGCCGCGCAGCACCGCGACATCGCCATCTTCCAGATAGGCGATGCGGTTGGTGAATGGCGCCAGCGCAAAGGCGTCCGAGCCCAGATAGGATTCGCGCGCACCGTAACCGACCGCGAGCGGACTGCCCCGCCGCGCACCGACAACCAGCGATTCCTCGCCGTCGAAGATCATTGCCAGCGCATAGGCTCCCGTGAGACGGCGCGCCGCGGCAATGGCCGCATCCGCCGCATCGAGGCCCTGCTCCATATAATCACTTACGAGATGCGCGGCGACTTCCGTATCCGTCTCGGAATCGAAGCGGCGGCCTTTTGCGGTGAGCTCGTCGCGCAGCTCGCGGAAATTCTCGATGATGCCGTTATGTACCAATGCCACGCGCTCCGTGGCATGCGGATGTGCATTGGATTCCGTCGGCGCGCCATGCGTAGCCCAGCGCGTATGACCGATGCCGGTGCGTCCCGACAGCGGCGCATGACTCAGCACCGCCGCAAGATTGGCAAGTTTTCCCGCCGCGCGGCGGCGCTCGATATGACCGCCAACCAGCGTGGCGATGCCTGCGGAATCATAGCCGCGATATTCGAGCCGTCTCAGGCCTTCGAGGAGCATGGGCGCGGCCTGCTCGCCGCCGGAAATACCAACAATGCCGCACATTATCTGCTTCGCTTTCCCGCCTTTTCGGCGTTCTTCCGTGTACGGAATTTCTCCGCCCAGCCCTGTCTTTCGACCTGCTCCGCGCGCACCACGGCGAGCGCATCGGGCGCCACATCTTTCGCAATCGTGCTGCCGGCCCCGATAAAGGCGCCAGCGCCCACCGACACCGGCGCCACCAGCGAGGTGTTCGAGCCGATGAATGCCCCGGCACCGATATCCGTTCGGGATTTGTCGAAGCCGTTATAATTACAGGTGATGGTTCCGGCGCCGATATTGGCGCCCGCGCCGACCGTCGCATCGCCCAGATAGGCGAGATGATTGGCCTTGGCGCCACGCTCCACGCGCGAATTCTTCACTTCGACGAAATTTCCAATGTGCACATTTTCGCCGAGCACCGCACCGGGCCGGAGCCGCGCATGGGGACCGACAATCGCGTTCGACCCCACCTCCGCGCCTTCGAGATGGGAAAACGCGCGGATCTGGGCGCCGCTTCGCACAATCACGCCCGGCCCGAAAACAACAAACGGTTCGAGTTGTACATCCGGTTCAAGCAGAGTGTCGAAAGACAGAAACACGCTGCCGGGATCGCGCATGCCGACTCCGGCATCGAGCGCCGCGGCTCGCAACCGCGCCTGCATCAGGCTTTCGGCGCGCGCGAGTTCGGCGCGGCTGTTGACGCCGATCACATCATCTTCGCTTACGATCGAAATCGCGCAGCCGATGCCGTCGCGTTTCGCAAGCTCCGGAACATCCGTCAGGTAATATTCGCGCTGCGCATTGTCGTTGCCGAGCGCCGCCGTCCAGCGGAAGAACGCATTCGCTTCGGCTGCAAAGATGCCAGCGTTGCAAAGATCGCAGGCGCGCTCGTTCGGGCTTGCATCCTTGAATTCGACGATACGGTCGAGCAGCCCGTCGCGGTCGCGAATGACGCGTCCATATGCAGCAGGATCCTGCGCGTAAAATGCGGCGAGCGACAGGCCTGTTTTCTCGCGCGCGGCTAACGATGCCAAAAAGCAGGCCGGCGTGAGCATCGGCATGTCGCCATAGGTTGTTACGACGGTGCCCGAGAAATCTTTCAACATCTCGTGCGCAATGTTCGCGGCATGGCCTGTGCCGAGCCGCGGCTCCTGGACGACGCTTTCGCCGCCTTCGCGCGCCACATAGGCGCGGGCTTCCTCGGCATCCGCGGACAGGACCACCACGATCCGCGAAATGCCGGCGCCGCGCATCGCCGCCATCACATGGCCAAGGATGGGCCGGCCCGCGACTTCATGCATGACCTTGGGCCGCGCGGATTTCATCCGCGTCCCCTGCCCCGCTGCGAGGATGATTCCTGCCAGTTGCGTCATACGGATAACTTCACCAACCGCACGCTCGTTGTGGAGGTATGCTGCAAATCCCAACTCCATTTGTCATTCCCGGCGAGCCGCGCCAGGCGCGGCGAGGGAAGGGAACCCAGATGTTGGAAACCGGCAAATAATTTGCCAAGCTTCCAACGGTTCTCCACGCACCGAATCTCATTTTCAATACCTGGCTCCCCTTCCCCTCACGCTGCTGACGCAGCGTTCGGCCGGGGATGACACCCGGATATATAAACATGTG
>DASXXW010000074.1:0-3075 GCA_036502865.1 Rhizomicrobium sp. | reverse complement strand
TGATAGGGCCCGTTCCGCGCGGGATCGGTGGGACCAAAAAGCGCGACGAGGGGTGTGCCTATCGCCGCCGCGAGATGCAGCGGCCCGGTGTCGCCACCAACAGCGCACTCGGCACCGCGTAATAGCGCCATCAGCTCGCCGAGGCTGCCATGATGGACAAACGGAGCGGCGTCACCGCTTGCGCGAACAACGGCGGCCGCCAAGTCGTCGTCTCCGGGTCCGGCATTCACGATCGTGCGAAGACCGAAAGATTCGCGCAGCCTGGTACACAAAACTCCGAAGCGCTCCGGAGGCCAGCATTTGGAGCGCCAGCCACCGCCGGGGCTGAAAACAATGTAGCGATCCAGTCCTTGCGCGCGCAGGCGGGCGCAGACTGCGGTTTTATCCTGCTCTGGAATATGCACATTCACCGGAGCGGTGGCACGTTTGGCGCCGGCGCTCAGAGACAGCTCGCCATTTTGCTCCGCAATGTGCGCCTTCGTCGCCTTGACGCGGTCGGTATACAGAAGCGGGACGCCAAATTCACGAACTGTGGCCGAAGAAAAACCAATGCGTCTTGGTATTGCGCCGAAAAACGGCAGCATGGCCGATTTCCATAGTCCCTGATAATCGATGGCGGCACTGAAAGATCCCTGCCGCAAGCGATTAACTATTTCTCTTAATGATGAAACAACGCGCGTGTCGACAGTCCAGACTTCCGAGGCCAGGCCGCTGGTACCGACAAGAAACGACCATCGGGGATGAGTGAGCCAGACAATTTGCGCGGCCGAAAAAGACTCGCGCAACGCGGCAACCGCGGGGAACGTGTGAAGGATGTCGCCGAGCGAGCCAAGCCGAACCACTAGAAAGCGCGGCTCAGGCATGAGGCGCCTTGCGTACGGAATCGAGAAATTCCCGCGTCGAATGATGCTTGGCGTCACCGACTATGGCCACACGAATGCCGAGCCGCGCGGAGGTTGCGCGCTCCGGGACGGTTTCCGTCGTGTAATCCGTTCCTTTGGCATGAACGTCGGGACGCAAATCCTCGAGCAGCGCTTCCACATTCGGCTCGCTGAAAAGCAGGACATAATCGACGGCACGCAACGCGCCGACCAGCACAGCGCGCGCAGATTCAGGCAGGATGGGGCGCCCGACGCCTTTTAAGGCGCAGACACTCGAATCGGAATTGACGGCGACGATAAGAATGTCGCCTTCGCGGCGCGCGCCTTCAAGATACCGGATGTGTCCCACATGTAGCGCGTCAAAGCAGCCATTCGCCAAGACCATTCTTCGCCCGCCCCTGCGATGTTCGGCGAGCAATTCGCGGAGGCGTTCCCGGTTCACGATCTTGGATTCAGCGCCGCGACTCGTCACTGGCCCGCGCCTCCGGCGTCGCGGCGAATCGCTTCCAGGAGTTCCGAATGTGAAACCGTCGCAGTGCCGCGCTTCATCACGACGAGTCCGCCGGCGATATTGGCGATGTGCGCAGCTTCCAGGGGCGAGGCGCTGCAGGCCAAAGCTAAAGTATAAGCGGCGAGAACGGTGTCCCCTGCGCCGGTGACGTCAACCGCCTGGTCGCTGCCGTGAACGGGTATGCGTGTGACACGATCACCCGATTCAAATAGAGCCATGCCGTCGCGGCCCCGCGTTACGAGAAGCGCGCGCAGCTTCATGCCCGCGAGTGTTGAGCGGCCACAGCGGGTCAGCTCGCCGAAATCCGAGCCGATCGCGGTGTGGTGCAAGGCTTCGATCTCGGCTTCATTCGGCGTGGCCGAGGTAATTCCGGCCTTGGCATAGGCGCCGAGTTGGTAGCGGGCGTCCAGTGTTACGAGCAATCCGCGCTTGCGCTTTGCGGCAGCTTGGCGAACTAACTCAGGGCCGCCTACGCCAAAGCCATAGTCGGAGACCGCGAGCGCGTCGGCCGACCGAACCTTTGCCGATAAGAGCTGCTGCACTTTCTTGCGCGCGGCTTGTGGCAGCGGCGTTTGTGGCTCGCGGTCCACGCGCAGGACTTGCTGACCTACGGTGTGCGCCCAGCCGGCGACGAAGCGCGTCTTGGTTGGCGTGGTCCAACCGTTCACGCGAACGATTCCGGAGACGTCCACACGCTTGCCGCGAAAATATTCGAGCAGCGCGTCGCCCGCGGCGTCCTGACCTACGGCGGTGATGGGAAGCACTCGCGCCCCGAAGGCCGCGAGGTTGTTCGCGGCGTTCGCGCCCCCTCCGGGCACAACCTGCGTTTCGCGGTGCCGCAGAATCAGCACGGGAGCCTCGCGAGAGACGCGAGAAATGTCTCCGAATTGAAACTCGTCGGCGACAAAATCGCCCAAGAGAACAACCGTCTTGGAAGGAAATTTCTCGACGCATTCGGCGAGGGCCAACAGATCGACGGAAGCCGATGGTGTTGGCGTCAGAGTGCGAGTCATTTCGGCTGCCTCACGATCCACTCCGCCGCGGCCGCGAGATCGGCCGCGATGAAATCAGGAGGCGCGGGCCAGTTCGCGGAATGCCACTGAATTTCACCTGCTCCATAGCCGGTGCGCACCAATATCGCGCGCGCTCCGACACGATGCGCCAGCTCGATATCACCGTAGCGGTCGCCGACCACAAACGAGCGGCGTAAATCCAGGCCGTGTTCATTGGCGGCTTGCTCCAGCATCCCGGGCTTCGGCTTGCGGCACGCGCACGCGTCGTCTCCTTTATGCGGACAATAGTACAGCGCGTCGACATGCGCTCCGTCTTTGGCTAGCTGGGCTGTCATCAAATCGTGAACGGCGCTGACCAACGACTCCGGAAAATATCCGCGAGCCACGCCGGATTGATTCGTGATCACGATGACGGGAAGCTTTGCATGGTTGAGCTGCCGGATGGCTTGTGCCGCGAACGGAAACATCCGAAACCGGCTGATGTGATTCAAGTAGCCGACTTCTTCAGCGATAGTTCCGTCGCGATCAAGAAAGACGGCTGGACTTGGAGACGCAACTTCAGCCAGAAGCCACCTCCGCGGAGCGAAGCCAGCCGCGCGCTGCTGCTTCCACGGCCTCCGCCGTGACACTCGTCATACAGCGGTGGTCAATCGGGCAGCGCCGCAGAAAG
>DASXXW010000073.1:0-30206 GCA_036502865.1 Rhizomicrobium sp. | reverse complement strand
GCGCTTCGCCATAGGCCGACAGCAGATCCGCCTGATGGGCGGGCGGCGCGATTTCGCTCGCATGGCGGAAGGCAATGGCGGCTTGGGCGGGATCGTTCAGCGAGAGATAGCCGCGGCCGAGCAGCGTCCATCCCGTCAGATCGTTCGGCCGCTCCCGCATCCGGCGCGACAGTGCCGCGACGAGGCCGGGAACGCCGCCTTCCTGTGGCGCGGCGATGCTGCGCTGCGCGAGATCGGGACGCCCGAGCAGAAGATAAGTACCGCCGCCGATGCCAATCACGAACAGCAGGATCGCACCGGCGAGCAGCGCACGCGCCAATCCCCCACTCTGCGCGCGCAAGGCGGGCCATGCCACAAAGCCCGCAGCCGCGATCGCCAGCACGGCGAAAATGGCCGTGATCATCGCGGAGGCATGCGCCGAAACAAATGCGGAGAAGAATGACACCACGCCTGCTGACTACACCGGCTGTGGGGCGGAAGCGATGGTTTCGACCTGCGCCCGCTTGTCATGGCCGCGCGGCCCGCTAGCTTCACCGCGCGCGCAAGGATTGTGACCCCGCATGATGCCATTTGCAGGCAGCCGGCTCGACCGCGCCAGCGAACACCGGACCGACGCCGAATGGGTCAAGGCCAGACTGTTGGATCCGCAATCATTGATCCTGCCCATATGGAATCTGCAGCCGCTGGTGACCGGTAGCGATGACGAATTGCGCGCGGCGTTCCTTCCCTCCACCGATTACGAAATACTCGCTGGTCCCCACGCCGTGTGTGTGTTTCTCGGCTTGGACGAAGGCCGCGCGATTTTCGCACTCGATATTTCCTCTGCAGACCAGGTGCCGCCCGGGCTTGGCGAGTTCCGCGATCTGCGCGCGGCAGCCCCGCTCCTGAAACAGAATGACATCGCGATCCTCGGCCAGGCCAAGGCTCTGATCGATTGGCATCAGCGTCATGGGTTTTGCCCGCGTTGCGGCGCGCGCACGCAATTGGTCGACGCAGGCTATCGCCGCCTCTGCGCCCAATGCGGCGCGGATCATTTTCCGCGCACCGATCCGGTGGTCATCATGCTTGCATTCGATGGCGATCAGTGCCTCGTCGGGCGCGGACGAAATTTCAGCCATCAAACATATTCGACCTTGGCAGGTTTCATCGAGCCGGGCGAAACCATCGAAGAAGCGGTGCGCCGCGAGATCCTCGAAGAGAGTGGCATCCGCATCGGCCGCGTCACCTATCAGATGACCCAGCCCTGGCCGTTTCCGTCCTCATTGATGATCGGCTGTTTCGCCGAGGCGCTCACCCGCGAGATCGTGATCGATACTAATGAGCTTGAGGACGCGCGCTGGCTTCACCGCGACACGGCGCGTTTGTTACTTGCGGGCGAGATAATCGACGGCATGCGAATCCCGCCGCCCATCGCCATCGCACATCATCTGATCAAAGCCTGGGTGAACGAAAAAACGGCGTTGTAATTGCGGCTGCGGTACAGTTTTCAAGCTGAAGCTCCGAGTTATGCAAACTTGCGAAAGCCCGGCTATCCGGCCCTGTTGCACAATGGATAAATTCTAATAAATCACCAATGGCCGGTTAATGTTGGAATGCCAGATTCGGATTGTTCATGGATCGCCTGTTGCCCCTTCGTGGCTATCCTCCCCTGTAGCGACGAAGGGGCGCGGCGCGTTCTTTCGCGTCCCGCCTACAAATTGACGGCTGCATCCTTATTTGCAATCCGATGCCATAGCGGAGCCCGCCGCCGATCGCGCATAACCTGATCAAAGCCTGGGTAAACGAAACCGCGGCGCCCCCGCCATAAGCGCGAATTCGCGCGCAGGCGATAGCTATTAGCCGACGGAAATGCCCGCGACCAGCGCATCCTTGTCGATCCGGACGGCGAAAGGCAGCGATACACCCGGACCGAACTCCATCACATACTCATACCAGCTATCACCGGCTTCGCGGCGCAGGCCTTTGAAAACAGCGCCGGTCGGCGCGCCATAGGGGCCGAGGCTTGCAACAAATCCCGCACCCACACCGGCGGAGAGTTTGCCTTTCAGGCGCGCGTTGAAGCGCGCATAGTTTGTTCCCACCTGCAATTCCTGGAACGCGTCGCGCGCCACCTGCGTGATATCCGGCCGTTCGCCCGGCGCGGGCGTTCGGGCTTTCGCGGCGATCGCGGGGAACAGATCGGCGAAGACAATGTTGGTCAGCGCCTCGCCGGCTTCCGGCGTTTCATTTCCGAGATTGGTGAAGGCGATGATGCGCGTGTTCTGCGCGGGGAAATATTCATCCGCGGTGGTGAACGCCCAGGAGCCGCCGGTATGGCCGATGCGGGGTTGGCCATAGACGGAGTCGACAAAGAAGCCGAAGCCGTAATTGGCGCTGCCGTTCTTCGTCGTCATGGCGGATGTGGTCATCTCGCGATAATCGGCGCTCGAGACGATCTTGCCGCCGCTGAGCGCTTCATCCCATTTCGCGAGATCCGCCAATGTCATTATAAGAAAGCCGGCGGCGCCCGCCCAGCTTGGCCCGATATGCGGCGCAAGTTGGAGCCTGCCGTTCACGCTGCGATAGCCGATCGCCATGTCCATGAGATTGTTCTCCTCGGCCATGGTGTGCGTGTCACCCATATGCAGCGGCGTGAAGATATGGTGCCGGAGATAATCGCCAAAGGATTCGCCGGACACAGCTTCGATGACCTTGCCCAGCAGCAGATAATCCGTGTTCGAATAGGCCCATTGGCTGCCCGGCGGAAAATCGAGCGGCAGCGGCGCAATGCGTGCGATCAGATCGTGATAGGACATCGGCTGCGCGGCAGCCTTTTCCAGCTCGGCTTGCGGGCCGTCGAGATAATCATGCAGCCCGGCCGTCAGATTCAGCATCTGGCGCAAAGTGATTTCCTTCGCATGGGGCGCATCGGGAAGATAATCGGCGAGCGGCCTGTCGATCTGGAGTTTTCCCGCCTCCTGCAGCTGAAGGATGCTCGCCGCCGTGAATTGTTTGGTGAGCGAACCGATCTCGAACAAAGTGTCTGTCCGCACGGGCCGCTGCCCCGCGACATCGCGCAGGCCATAAGCACGAACGAATGTAACACGCCCGTCCTGCACGACCATCACCACGGCACCCGGCGCCATGAACCGATGAAGCGCTGCATTCACATCGCCATCGATTTTCGCGGCGAGCGGCGCCGGCAAATCTCCGGGCGCCGCCGGGGCAGCCGACGCAAGCAGGAGAAAAACAAATCCGGCCAGCGCGCCGCACCGTGCGATCATGGCATCGTCCTTTGATTTTTCAAAAAACGTCAGTATATTGAATTATAGCAAGGCGCAACCCATGTCCGCAAAACATTACCTCAGCCAGAGCCAGCTCGAATCCCTGACCTCGCCCGCAAGGCTCGCGATCGTGCAGCGGCTGGAAATCGACAAGCAGGCCACGGCGCGCGAGCTGGCGCACAGCATGGGCCGCTCCGTGACATCGCTCTATCATCACCTCAAGGAGCTCGAGGATGTGGGCGTGCTGCGCGTCGTGGGCGAGCGCAAAGGCCCGCGGCGGCCGGAGGCCGTCTATGCGATGGTGGCGGAGTATCTCTCTACAGCCGAAGCGGTGAAAACGCGCCGGGGCCGCAAGACCTATGGCCGCGCGGCGCTCCGGGTCGCCGAAGCCGGCGTGCGCGCTTTTTCGGCGGCGATGGCGCGCGGCAAGCCCGTCTTCGATGGCGAGAGCCGCAATGCGGCCGTGCGGTTTTACGTCCTGCGCGCGGACACAAAGAAGATCGCGCGCCTCAACGCCTTGCTGAACGCGCTCGACGACGAGGCCACGCAATCCTGCAACGACGGCGAAGAGATCCAGCTTACTGTTCTGCTGACACCGCTGTCTGAAACAGCCGCGAAAACCTCATCACGGCGGAGAGGTAAGTAGGAGCGGGGCTACCTGCTCCACTCTCTTGCTAAAGCCGAAACACCACCCGGCGTGCCTACCCGACCCCAACACTTTCACCATGACCGGGCGTGACCCGGCCAACCAGCCTCCTTGCACGGTACGCTTTGAAAAATGACAGAAGACTGCATTCCGGATCAGGCGGCAAAGACACATCCCCATGCGAGCGCGCGCTGGAAGGCGAATCAAGGCTGCTAAAGCTCAAGCCGTTCAAGAGAAGGGGGGGCAGGAAAATGGTGAGGGACTTCGCCTTCCACATTGCGGAACTCGATATTGACAAGGGACTGGTCCAAAGCTGAAAGACCATTCACCGACTTTATTTAGGGGGCTTGCATGGACGCTCACGCAGTACCGCTTCTAGCGATATTTGAAAAAAAGATGCGTTTGGAAGTGCCGCACTTCCAGCGGCAATATGTGTGGACAATGGAGCGTCAATGGGAACCGCTCTGGGAAGACATAAAGCGTAAGTTTGTTGAAAAATTGGATGGTCGAACGGACGCGCCGGCGCACTTTTTGGGAGCAATGGTGCTTGATCAAAAGCAGACTCCAACTACGCATGTTGAAAGGCGCCAAGTTATTGATGGGCAGCAAAGACTGACAACCCTTCAGATATTCCTTTCCGCATTTCGCGATTTTTGTAGAGAGCAGGAATGTGATGAATTGGCTGCGGAATGTGATAGCTTTACTCAGAATCGAGGAATGATGGCGGAGCCTGAAGTGGACCGCTTCAAGGTGTGGCCGACTCAATTGGATCGGCGACAATTCTCCGATGTTGTGCTGAGTGGGTCCCGTAAGGAACTTGAAAAGCGTCACCCGTTGCATTGGAGGAAACGAGCGAAGCGGCCAGACCCGCGACCGCAAATGATCGCCGCATATTTTTACTTTTACGATGAGCTATCCGAGTTCTTTTTAGGCACTTCAGAAGAGCACGTAATATCTGCAGACATTCAGGTGTGCTCCAGGTTGGAACAATGTTTCCAAGCACTAAAAAACTCATTGAAAGTGGTTACAATTGATCTGCAGCTCGGCGATGATCCTCAAGTTATATTTGAAACTCTAAATGCTCGCGGCGAACCACTGCTACCTGCAGATTTGCTGAGAAACTTTATTTTTCTTCGTGCGGCCAGGGTAGGTGAGGATCAGGAAGCGCTTTACAGAGAATATTGGTCACCTTTTGACGAGCCGTTTTGGCGCGAGGAAGTCAAGCAAGGAAGGTTAGTCAGGCCTCGAAGCGACCTTTTCATGCAACACTTCCTAGCGAGCAGAATCGGCGAAGACATTCCTATTAAACATTTATTCGTTGAGTACAAACATTGGATCGAGAAAGAGAGACCTTTCCAAAATATCAGAGACGAATTAGCCACTTTATGTCGACAGGGTGGTGACTTTCACCGGATCCTCGCGCCAACGAAAGATGATCCTCTGTATAGACTGGCCACGTTCTTGGAAGCATTTGACATACGAACGACGTACCCTCTGCTTTTGGCGTTACTCAATGTTGAGGTTACGAACGCAGCGTGGAACGCCATAACTGGAATCTTGGAGTCATATTTAGTACGCCGCGCATTGTGTGCCTTAGGCACAAAAAACTACAATCGAGTATTTCTACAATTGACAAAAACTCTGCGCCGCGAGGGGCTGAACCCGGATACTCTAAGAACCAGCTTACTTTCACAAAGCGGCCCTTCTTCTGAGTGGCCGAATGATGGCGAATTCATGCAGTCATGGTTAAACAATAATGCTTATGCGTTAGGGAACCAAAAGTTAGTGCATATCTTCAAGACACTGAATGAAAGTTATATATCAAATAAAGCAGAAATTTTTTCATTTGAGGAACAGCCAACTATTGAACACATAATGCCAGAGGCGTGGGTAGAAAACTGGCCGTTAGCCGACGGCTCAATTGGGCTAACCGCATTGGATATGCTAATCGACGAGTCGTCGGATGATCGGACGAAAGAGTCGCAAGAACGGAATGAGCTCGTACAAACGATGGGCAATCTGACGATCCTCTCGCAGCCTCTAAATTCTGCTCAATCAAATAGCTCTTGGAACGACAAGCGCCCCGAATTGATGATACATTCTCTCCTACCGATTAATCAGCAGCTCGCTACCAGCGCGATTTGGGATGAACGAGCTATATTATCGAGAGGACGGGAGTTATTTGATCGTGCAAGTAAGGTATGGCCTCGATAGGGGGATTAAAGCTTTCAACTTAAGTCGGGCTGATGTTGCGTTCATAAAGCACACGTCCTTCGCGGGTGATTTCGGCGAGAAGTTCGGCCGGCGCAGTCTCCATGCGGACGAGATCGATCTGCAAGAGGGTCGGCGCTTCCTCTGCCGCTTCCACGATATCCGACCAGATTTTCGCATCCGCCCGCGGGCAGGCAATAGCAAGATCGATATCGGAGCGGGGTGCCGCATCGCCGCGCGCACGCGAGCCGAACAGGACGATCCGTTCGACCTCCGGAAAGAGCTTCAGTCTCTCGGCAACGAGATATTCCGGCGCAGACATGAGGTGATTATGAGCCATCCCTGAGCGGCCGGGAAGGTCGGGTGGGTGGAATGTGCGTGACGCGGCATGGGGCCACCATGGCCCTCCCTTGTGGTCGGACGGTATCGGCGTGCCGTCTTTCCGCGCCTGGGCGGCCACTACCTCGTCAGGTTTGGCGTCAACCTTCGCCCAATCGATTTGTGCCGCCTTGCTGCCGGCCAGCGAGATGCTCGCGGCGGCGCAGGAATGGCTGATCCATCCGGACAAAGCGTGCACTTGACAGGCCATGATCGCGCCGGTTTATCGTTCGCGGGAGTTTGTTTGTAAGAGAGTTTGTTCTTTGTTTTGGAATGGAATGTTGCTTGTCACGGAAGATGTAGTCTGCAAACAAACAGCGTACGGGACGGACTGTTCTGCTCTGGCGTGGATGCGAGCGGATACCCCCACCCGAAATCGCTTGCGCGATTTCGACCTCCCCTCAAGGGGGAGATGCACGCGCGCAGCGATGATTGTGGAATTATCGGAGTGCTCGAATCCGCCGATCGAATCTCAGGAGCTTTCGGCACGTTTACACACCTGCACCAAAGCGAAAACTCTTTCCCTGGTGCAGGGAAAAACGCAGGGAAAAAGTGAAGTGCAAATGGGGCGAAGGATACTCGAATTAACAAACTCATTCGTCATCGCCGGGCATTCGTCCCGGCCATGACGAGAGAGAGCGTTTGTATGAAGCGGGCCTACCCCGCAGGCAATTGTGCGCGGAGGGGATGGGCGGGATAGACGCCCAGCACAGTGAGCCGGCTGGCGAAGAACTGCAATTCCTCCAGCGCCACCGCGAAAGCGAGCGGCGAAAGCGGGAAGCGCTCTTCGGCGAGTTTATTTCCGAGGCCAGCCGGTTTACGGGAATGCCCTGGCGGCGGAGAAGGGGAAGATCGTCGATCTCGTGCCGCTTTATGCAATCCTGTCGCGTGTGCGGTTGATTGCTTCCGAGCCCCTCATCGACTCAGCTACCCGAATATTCGACACCGATCGCGAACTACCTGGCGCCAAAGCGCAGCATTACCGATCTGCAAGTGGCCGGTCAGCATGGTGCGTTGATATTCCGCCGCGAATTTGCGGATTGCTGCCGGAGCGAACTTTCTTTGTACAATTGAAGTTTGGGTATCGGGTTCCTGCAACCGGCAAGGTCAGTGCCCTTTTCTCAGGAAGCCGTGAACAGTGGTTCCGTCATTGTAGTAGCCGGTAATCCTGGCTCCGCTGATGCCAAAGGCAGCGGTGCCTTCCGACCCCGGCGCGTCGAAGGTTGTGATCTTCCCGTTGGGCGCCCGTACAAAACCGTGGCCATTGCCGCCACTGTCCGCATAGTAACCCGCGATGGCCCCCTTGTTGTTGATGGCGTTGGGTGACGTGTCCGTCGACCCCGGCCCATCGAATGTCGTGAACGTTCCGTTGGCGGCCCGCACATAACCGTGCTCGCCGCTGCCATCGATATAGGGGCCGGTGATCGCCCCCTTCGCATCAATACCGAAAGCATAGGTCGCACCCGATCCCGGCACGTCGAACGTCGTGATCGTGCCATCGGGCGTGCGTACAAAGCCGTGAATTGTCGTGCCGTCGGAATAGTCCCCCGCGATCGTACCATGCGCGCTGATGCAGGTGACTGCGGTGTTCTGCGATCCCGGCGGATCGAAGGTCGTGATCGTTCCGTCAGGCGACCGGACGAATCCGTGAGGTTCAAAATTGCCGTCGTCATAGCCGCCGGCAATCGCCCCGCGCGCGTTAATGGCGACGCCTGATGTACCAGGGGAGCCGGCTACGTCGAATGTCGTGAATGTTCCGTCCGCCGCCCGCACATAGCCGTGGCCTCCATTGCCATCTTCATAGCCGCCCGTAATCGCGCCATGCGCGTTGATGCCGGCGGCCGAGCTGCTCTGCGCTCCGGGCGGATCGAAGGATGCGATTGTTCCGCTGGACGTCCGCACAAAACTGTGCGCCGTCCCGTTGCCGTCGAAATAATAGCCCGCGACGCCCGCCTTGCTTACGGCGATGGCGTAAGTGCCTTCTGCAGCGCCCGGCGCGTCGAATGTCGTGATCTTTGCTGCGGCGGCGATTTGGGGAAAGACGCACAGTGCAATGGCCGTGGTGCAGGCCGCCCTTTTTGCAAATCCAGAAATCTGGGACATCCATACCCTCCTGGCTTGCGCTCGCCAGCCTGGTTGGTAGCACGTTTTCGCAATCCGATACATCGACCTCGACCCGATCACCCCGCAGGGAGCTCGGCCCGGAGGGGATGGGCGGGATAGACGCCGAGCACGGTGAGCCGGCTGGCGAAGAACTGCAATTCTTCGAGCGCCAGCTGCACGCGACGCTCTTCGGGCCGGCCTTCGACATCAACGTAGAATTGCGAAGCGTTGAAGGAGCCGCCGAGTTGATAACTTTCCAGCTTGGTGATGTTCACGCCGTTGGTGGCGAACCCGCCCAGCGCCTTGTAGAGCGCGGCGGGAACGTTCCGTACACGGAATATGAAGGTCGTCATCACCGGCGTGCCGTCGGCCGGCGCGGGGCCGGGCTCGCGCGACATCACCAGAAACCGCGTCATGTTATGGGTTTCGTCTTCGATATCGCTCTGTAGGATTTCGAGGCCGTAGAGCTCCGCGGCCAGCGAGGAGGCGATCGCCGCCACGCTTGTATCATTCAGCTCCGCCACATGGCGCGCCGAGCCCGCCGTGTCATACCAGTTCTGCTCCGTCCATTTGTTCTCGCCGATGATCCTGCGGCATTGGCCGAGCGCCGGCGCCTGGCTGAACACGGTCTTGATGCCGCCCGTCGTCGCACCCGGTACGCCGAGCAGCTGATGGCGCACGCGGTGGAAATATTCGCCGATGATATAAAGGCCGGCATCGGGCAGCAGGCGGTGAATATCCGCGATGCGGCCATGCAGGGAATTCTCGATCGGAATGAGCGCGCGGTCGGCTTCGCCGTCGCGGACGGCGCGCACCGCATCGTCGAAAGACGGTTTCGGTATCGCAACGGCGTTGGGCATCGTCTCGCGAATGGAGAGATGCGCATAGGCGCCGGGCTCTCCCTGGAACGCAACGCGCGGAATATCGGCGTCGTGCAATGTGTCACTCATGCAGAAATCACGTCCTCAAACCTGTCACACCCCGAGCGAAACGGCAGCGGCGCGCGCCTTCTCGAGATCTTCGGGCGTATCGACCGACAAAGGCGCTTCATCGACACGCGCAACCACAATGCTCATGCCCGCTTCGAGTGCGCGGAGCTGTTCGAGCCGCTCGCGTTTTTCAAGGGGAGACGGCGGCAGCGCTACGAAACGCGCAAGTGCGGCGCGGCGAAAGGCATAAATGCCGATGTGATGATAGTAATCGCCATCGCCGAACGGCGCGCGCGCGCGGGAGAAATACAACCCGCGTCCATAAGCGGCGTTCGCGGGCCAGGCGACGACCGGCTTCACCACATTCGGATTGTCGAAATCACCCGCGTCGGAAATGGGCGCGGCGAGCGTGGCGATATCGGCGCCGCTTTGCGCCAGCGTTTCATCGACCACCCGCAACTGTTTGGGATCGAGCAACGGCAGGTCGCCCTGCAGATTGATCACCCGCTCATGGCTGGCATGCGGATCGAAAATCTCGAGCGCCGCGAAGACGCGGTCGGTGCCCGAGGGTAGCGCGGGATCGGTCAGGATCGCCGTGCCGCCATGGGCATTGACGGTATCCACAATTTCCGCGTCGCCGGCCGCCACGATCACGGGGCCGATGGCCGCACGTACCGCGCTTCCCCAAACGCGGATGATCATCGGCAGGCCGGCTATATCGGCCAACGGTTTGCCGGGAAGCCTGGTCGCGGCCATGCGCGCAGGGATGATGACGATGGAGCTCATCTGGTCTTTCTCTCATATTCTCCGGCACTTATGCGACGCTTCGCCGCAATGACGCACGGGGGCTGGCGGGTAATGTCGCGCCGGTTTCTCACGGGGGCGCGGCACCATATGAATGCGCCGTTTTTCGCCGTTCCCGGGAGCCCGCCACGATTTGTTTGTCCCTGAGACGCGGAGCCGGACCTTATGGATTCCTTTGAATGGAACAAGATTGCCGGAGCGGTTCTGGGCACATTGTTGTTCATCGTTGCCGTGAAAGTCGGCAGCGATTTCCTTTTCCTCGTGCCGCCGCCGGAAAAGCCCGGCTATGTCGTTCAGGGCGTTCCCGCCGCGGGCGAATCGACCGGGCCTGCACAGCCTGTTGAAGAGGCGCTGCCCGATTTCGGCACCGTGCTTCCCAAGGCCGATGTCGCCAAGGGCAAGGATATCTCCACACGCTGCGAACAATGCCACGATCTCTCCAAAGGCGGACCGGACAAGATCGGCCCGAATCTGTGGGGCATTGTCGACCGCGCCCGCGCCTCGCGCCCGAGTTTCAGCTATTCGAGCGCGATGTCGGCGAGCCATGCGCCCTGGACCTATGAAAATCTGTTCCGCTTCTGGAAATCGCCGCAGGCCGTGGTGCCTGGCACGAAAATGACCTTCGCCGGATTACCGAGCGCGCAGGATCGCATCGACCTCCTTGCCTATATGCGCACTTTGTCCGATTCGCCGTCGCCGATTCCGGCGCCCGCACCGGCGAAAGCCGCGCCTGCACCGGCTGCCCCGGCCGGCAAAACCGCACCGGCTACACCTGCCAAACCGGGCTGATCTAGCCCTTTATCATTCCTCCCCCGCGCTTCACACGGGGGAGGAAAGATAATTACTTCCGCTTCGGCGGTTTTGCGCGCGCTGCCGGATAGCGCGACGCCAGCAACGCATAGAGCGCACGCGCGGCGTTGGCTTCGGCGCCACGGCGGCGGCCTGGCCGGGGCCGGTCTACCCAGGCCGGAATATCGAGATGAACCCATGCGTGGGCGCGCGTAACAAATCTGTTGAGGAACAGGGCCGCGGTGATCGCGCCGGCGAGATTATAATCGGGGCTGTTGTTCAGATCGGCGATCGGGCTGCCGATTGCGCTTTCATAGCCGCGCCATAGCGGCAAGCGCCACAAAGGATCATGTACATCCTGCCCGGCGCGGAACAGATCGGCGGCAAGTGTTTCATCATCCGTGAAATAAGGTGGCAGTTCCATGCCCGTAGCGCCGCGCGCAGCACCGGTCAGCGTGGCGATGTCGATCAGCAATTCCGGCGCTTCCGTATCGGCTTCGCACAGCGCATCCGCCAGCACGAGCCGTCCTTCCGCATCCGTATTTCCGATCTCGACGGTCAACCCCTTGCGGCTTGTCAGTACATCGCCCGGCCGGTAGGCGCGCCCAGACACGGAATTCTCGACCGCGGGAATCAGCACGCGCAAACGGACCGCGAGCTTCGCATCCATTACCATCCGCGCGAGACCAAGCACGGTGGCAGCACCACCCATGTCTTTCTTCATGGTGAGCATGCCCGACGATGTTTTGAGATCGAGCCCGCCGGAATCGAAACAAACACCTTTGCCCACCAGCGTGACTTTCGGCGCCGATTCGCTGCCCCAGCGCAGATCGATCAGGCGCGGCGCGCGATCCGACGCGCGGCCGACCGCGTGGACAAGCGGGTAATTCTCCTGGAGCAGATCGTCGCCGACGATCACGCGAAACTTGGCATTATATGTTTCGGCAAGCGCACGCGCGGCGTCGGCAAGCTCCGCGGGGCCCATATCGTTGGACGGTGTGTTGACGAGATCGCGGGTAAGAAACACGCTTTCCGCGATACGCAGCACATCCGCGGCATCGACATCGGGCGATACAAGGAGCGCAGGACACTTCCGGCTGCTTTTGCGATAGCGGTCAAAATTATAGGTGCCGAGCAACCAGGCCAGTGCGCCACGCGCGCCGCCGAGCTGCGCAGGTACATCGCGGAAAACATAGGTGCCGGCCGGCAGCGATTCTGAACCGGCGGCCAGCGCCAAGGGATCATTCTGATCGCCGAGACCGAGTACGGCGAAGGCAACCGCGCCGCCCGATCCCGGCACCAGAAGAATCTCGCTCTCTTTCGCCGCGAAGCCCGTGTTGCGGATCCACACCCTGTCCGAATCTGATTGTTTCTTCAGCCAAGACTCCAGCCCGCCTTTGCCCACCGCATCGAGGGGGATGGCTGCCTTTGCGCGCGTCACAAGCCGGTCATGCATGGAAGTACCTTTGCTCTGGGGCCGCGCAAATCTAGAAACGGCAGGGTGTCTTCCGCAACGGGGTCTCAAACATGGCTGCACGCTACAGGCTGATCATCGGCACAAAAAACTGGTCGAGCTGGAGCCTGCGGCCATGGCTCGCGCTCCGCGCCACCGGCGAAGCGTTCGATGAGACGGTCATCTCGCTCCGCCAGCCCGACAGCCGCGCCGCGATCCGCGAACTTACGGGCTGCGACATGGTGCCGGTTTTGCAAATCGATACGGGTCAAACGGTCGAGACGGTTTTCGATAGCCTCGCGATCTGCGAGACGCTCGCCGAACGTCACCCCGATGCGCATCTGTGGCCTGCTTCACCCGAGGCCCGCGCTGAGGCACGCTCCATCTCTGCCGCAATGCATTCGGGATTTATGGCCCTGCGGAGCAATCTTTCGATGGAATTCGCGCGCCGCCTGCCGATGCCGGAACTGACACCGGACATTTCGGAGGACATTGCGCGGATCGGCAGATTCTGGCGCCACGCGCTGGCGCATCGCGCAGAGGGCGGATTCCTGTTCGGCCATTTCTCGATCGCGGATTGCATGTATGCGCCGGTGGTCTCGCGATTCCGCACCTATGGCGTCGCCCTCGAACCCGAGCTTCAGGCTTATTGCGATCGCGTGTTCGAACTGCCCGCGATGCAGGACTGGTTGAAAGCGTCGGAAAGGGAAGTCGCGGAAGGTCTTTGTTAATTCTTTGATATATCGACGTAATGCAGCGATTTTAAGGGATTATTGACCGGACTCACGCATTGTGTGCGGCGAATATATTAAGCCGAGGTCAACCATGGTCCGCGCCGTCGCACTGAGCGCCGCATCTGCACTCTGCCTGATTTTGGCGGCGGGATGCGCCAGCACGAGCGAACCCGATTCCAAAGACGCAGCCGCAAACGCGCCGGCCAAGACGGCCGATGCCGCTTCGCCCGACGCCAATACGGATATTGGGAAGAATCTGCCGAACACATTGGACGGTGAAATCCAGCGCGCCGATATGCTTCGCACCAAAGGTGATTACGATGAGGCCGCGCGATCCTATGCACAGCTCATGCTGCTTGTTCCCGACGATGTCCGCATCATCGGTGGATATGGCAAGGTGATGGAGCAGCAGGGCCACTCCAAGGAAGCCTTGGCGTTCCTGAAGCGCGCCGCGACAATGACCCCGCGCGACTGGTCGCTCCAATCGGCGCTGGGCGTGGCCTATGACCAGACCGACGACCACGCGAATGCACGCATTGCCTATCAGCGTGCACTGGCGCTGAAGCCCGGCGAGGCCTCGGTGCTCAACAATCTCGCTGTGTCGCGCATGCTGTCCGGCGATTATGCCAACGCAAAAACAACGTTGGCGCAGGCCGAGGCCAGGGGCGTTTCCAATCCCAAGATCGAACTCAATATCGAAAAGCTCGCTTCGCTCAATCCAGCGCCCGCGCCCGTCAGCGCGCCGGTGAAACCGGTAGTCGTTGCGACACCAACACCCCCGACAGCCAGCGCGCCAACGCATACCGGGACCGCCGCGGTCGCCACGATTGGCGCCCCTGCGACGCATGCACCGGTGGCAATCACACTGACCAAGCCGGCATCGAAGCCCGTGACGGCTTCGACGACACCGAAGCCCAGCACGACGCGGGTTGCGACGACCGCGCCGAAGCAGCTGTCCGCGCAAGTGGTCATGGAAAAAGTGCCGGTGGATCCTCTGGCCGGTCCAACCAAACATCACGAAACCGCAGCTCAGAAGCTTGCAAGCACAACACACCAGCCGGCAAAACCGGCTGCGGCGAAACCTGCCGCTCCGACAACACCCGTAGCACCTCCGCCTGCATTGCGCACCGCAGCCGACAGCAACTAAACCGGCTGAATACCTTCAAGGGCGTACCCGCGGCCCTCGCGTCTATCCGGCGCGAGGGCCGTTTCATTTGTATATAGCCGCGGGAAGTGCGGGAGCCGCTGTATCAGAGACGGGAAAAACATGCGCAGGCGCGTATCGTCCCGGTGATCTCGGTCTATTTGTAGGGAAGCCCGTGTCGCTCATGGCCGCAAAACCAGCCGCGCAACCATGCAGATAAAAACAAACGCCGGCTGACAAATGTCACCGGCGCCTGTTTTACGAAGTACTAGACGTGACCTGGATTGCGGTTCGACCCCGCCGGGGCATCAATGCATCGTATGCATGATGTTCATCACGGCCGGGCCCATGATGACCACGAACAGACAGGGCAGGAAGAAGATCAGCATCGGAACCGTCAGCTTGGGTGACAGGGCCGCGGCCTTTTTTTCAGCCTCCAGCATGCGCATTTCGCGATTTTCGTGAGCCGTCACGCGCAGGGCCTGGCCGATCGGCGTACCGTATTTTTCCGCCTGATTGACCGCTGCGGCAATCGCCCGCACGCCCGGATGACCGCAACGCTTGGCGAGATTGTCATAGGCATTGCGACGATCGGGAAGATAAGACAGCTCGGCCGTGGTCAGCGCGAGTTCTTCAGCCAGTTCCGGCGATTGCGTTCCCACTTCGGCTGAGACGCGCGTGAATCCGTTCTCGATCGACATGCCGGATTCGACGCAGATCAGCATCAGATCCAGCGCGTCGGGGAACGCCCGCATGATCGACGCCTGCCGCTTCGAGGTGCGATTGGAAAGGAAGAGGTCGGGCAGATAGAAGCCGGCCAGACCGATCCCGAGCGCCACGTTGACCTTCATGAAGGCCGTGTAGGTGCCGTGATAGATGAAGAAGAAAAAGATCAGCGCCAGGACGAAGACGATAAGCGGCATCACAAAACGGAAGAATACGAAGGTGACAAGAGCGCTCTGCCCGCGATAGCCCGCACGCGCCAGCCGGTCGCGCGTTTCTTCGGCTTCCACGATCCGCGAAAGCTGCAGCCGCTCGACTGTCTGCTTGACGAAGCTGAGAGGTTCGGAACGCAAACCGCCGCGCTGTTTCAGCGAGGCCTGGTATTTGCGCCGCAGTTCTTCGCGCCGTTCCGCAACCGCTTTCATGCGCGAGCCGAGCGCGTTGCGCTCCATCATGGGCAATCCGAGCGTAACGACCGTGGCAAAAGCAAGCACGGCCGCCAGCAACGTGGCGTCGAACCGGTAGTCGAAGAAGATATTGAAAAAACCTACATCCATGACTGCCGCCCTAGTGCTTGAACGAGATCATCTTCTTCATGATGAAGATGCCGATTGACATCCAGATTGCGCAGCCTGCCAACATGAGGTTGCCGACGCGCGTCGTGAATAGCGGTGCGATATAGTTGGGTGTCGTGATGTACACCATCGTCATGACGCCGGGCGGAAGAGAACCAATGATCATCGCCGATGCCTTGGCTTCGGACGACAGTGCCTTGATCTTTCCCTGCATCCGCTTCCGATCGCGCAGCACGGCTGCGAGATTGCTGAGCGCTTCCGACAGATTGCCGCCGGATTTAAGCTGAACGGTCATCACGATGCCGAAGAAATTGACCTCGGGTGTCGGCATGCTCTCATACATGCGCTTCAGCCCCTGTTCGAGCGTCACGCCGACTTTCAACCCTTCGCAAAGTTTGTTGAATTCCCCGGCAACCGGCTCGGAAATTTCTCTCGCCACGATCTTCAGCGCTTCGTTGGTCGGAAGTCCCGACTTCACGCTGCGCACGATGACGTCGATTCCGTTGGCGAATTCGTTTGTGAACTTCTTCTGCCGGCGCTTGGTCAAATACCACAGCACCCAGCGGGGAAGTCCGAGGCCGAAGCCGAAACTTGCCATTATCGAAACCAGGATCGACTGACGGCTAACGAGGCAGACCACCAAGGCGACCAGCGCGGCCACACCGTTGAAAATCCAGAACGTGCGCGGCGTTATTTGCAGACCGGCCTGGCCGATCCGACGCTGTAGCGTGGGCCTTTTTTTCCTCTCCGATTGCTGTCGCTCGATATCCTTCAACAGCTGTTGAACGGATTTTCTTCGCTGCTGGTTCGTGAGTGCGGCCGTCCGTACCTGCGCCTGGGCTGCCGAACTCCGGGCGACCGCGGCAACGCGTTTTTTCGCGGCAACGGGAGGTCCTGAGAAAGCGAATACAACGCTGCCCAGCCCGACGACCGTCAGAACCGCTATCAGTACTACGAGAATGGCCCCGCTCATGCGCCGCCCTTATTATTGTTGGAGCGCGTCGAGTGATTCGGCGAGCTCCCGCTCCAGTCCGAAATACCGGGCGCGATCCCAGAAAGATGGGCGCACGATTCCGGTGCCGGCGTGCCGGCCACGGATGCGCCCGGATTCATCCTCGCCCGAAATTTCATAGGCCATCAGGTCCTGCGTAATGATGACTTCGCCCTCCGTGCCCACCACTTCGGTTATCTTGGTGATACGCCGGGATCCGTCTCTCATGCGCTCGGCCTGGATGACGACGTCGATCGACCCGACGACCATCTCGCGGATTGTTTTCACCGGCAGCTGGAAGCCACCCATGGTGATCATCGATTCCAGACGCGACATGGCTTCGCGAGGTGAGTTCGCATGCAGCGTTCCCATCGAGCCGTCATGGCCGGTGTTCATCGCCTGCAGCAAGTCGAACGCCTCGGGTCCGCGCACTTCGCCCACGATGATGCGTTCGGGACGCATACGCAGACAGTTCTTGACCAGATCGCGCATGGTGATCTGGCCTTGGCCTTCCAGGTTCGGCGGCCTTGTTTCCAGGCGCACCACATGGGGCTGCTGGAGTTGAAGTTCGGCCGCGTCTTCGCAGGTGATGACGCGTTCATCTGTATCGATATACGCCGTCATACAGTTGAGCAGTGTCGTCTTGCCTGAGCCGGTACCGCCCGAGATGAGTACGTTACAGCGAGACCGTCCGATTACGGCCAGCAGGCGCGCGCCGGCGGGCGTGATCGACCCGAACCGCACCAGATCGTCGAGCGTGAGCTTGTCCTTGCGGAATTTTCGGATTGTAAGCGTGGGACCGTCGAGCGAAAGCGGCGGCGCGATAACGTTGACGCGGCTGCCGTCGAGCAGGCGCGCATCGCATATCGGCGAGCTTTCATCGACGCGGCGGCCGACCTGGCTGACGATGCGCTGACAAATATTCATCAGCTGCGCATTGTCGCGAAACCTGATCGGCGTCAGCTGTATCTTACCGCCGACTTCGATGAAAACGCGGCCCGCGCCATTCACCATGATGTCCGCGATGTCGTCGCGGGCCAACAAAGGTTCGAGCGGTCCGTAGCCCAGCACGTCGTTGCAAATGTCCTGGAGCAGGGCTTCCTGCTCCGCAATCGACATGACGACGGCTTTGATGGAAATGATTTCGTTGACGATGTCGCGGATTTCTTCTCGCGCCGAATCCGGATCGAGCTGCGCGAGCTGCGCCAGATCGATCGTGTCTATCAGCGCGCCGAAAATCGTCGTCTTGATCTGGTAGTAATCGTCCGAGCGCGAATCCGCTATGGGCGGCAATTTGGATGCGGGCTGTACAGCTCCGGCGGCGCGCGCTGCATTCGCACTTCCCGCGTCGGCGGGACCTGGCGAAGGCGTAGTGGTCCGCATCGCGGCGGGTTCCGATTTTTGGGCCGGAACCGGAGCAGCTTGCCCTTGCTCGGACGCTCCGCTGCGTTTGCCGAACATGAATTAGCTTCCTGTTTCGATAGTTGAACGAACGATGTTTGTTCGAAATCCGTGCATCGTGGCCTTCACGCCTGCTTGCCGCGCTTCAGAAACGAGAGAAACGGCAACACACCCTTTTGCGTGTTTTCCTGTGGTGCGCGCCGCGTTACCAGCTCGGCCAGTCTGCAGATGCTTTCGGCCGTCTGGGACTTGGGATGCATTTGCACCAGCATCTGGCCAGTATTGGCCGCGCCGCCGAATACCTGCGGATCGAAAGGCACGACAACCGAGGGCTCGATTCCCAACGCCGAGGCAAATTCCTTCACCGGGATCTCCGGACGTTTGGGGACGCCAAGCTGATTGATGACAAGCCTCGGTGGCGCATCGTTGGGACGGTTCTGCTTCAGGACGTCGACGAACGCCTTGCCGTTTCGCAAACTTCCGAGACAGGGAGAGGCGACGATCACGATATCGTCGGCTGCGAGAAGCGTCTGACGTACCCAGGGCGTCCAGATATGCGGAATATCGACGATGACGCAGGGCGACATCTGGCGTACCGCATCAATGACGGTCTCGTACGCTGCGGGTTCGGCATCATAGCCGCGTTCAAGCAGCGTCGGTGCCGTGAACAATGCAAGATGATCGCTCACCTTGACCAGCACGCGATCGAGCAACACTTCATCGAGCCGTTCCGGTGCGGCCAATGCATCGGCCACCGTTTGCGTCGGCTCCTCGTTGAAATCGAGACCCAGCGTTCCGAAGGGCAGATCGAAATCGATGATGGTCGTATGGATCTTGAGCTTTTCGGCGACACACCAGCCGACATTGTGGGCGAGCGTGGAAGAACCCGCTCCGCCGCGTGCGCCGACAAATGCCACGACGCGTCCGATAGGCTGCGACTCGCGATCGACGTACAGACCCGAAATCGTCTCGATGAGACTGAGCGGGTTCAACGGCGCGACAAGATATTCGCTCACGCCACGCCGCATCAGTTCGCGATAAAGTTCTACGTCATTGTGCCGGCCGACAACGATGACCTTGGTCGCCGGATCGCAAACATGCGCCAGCCGGTCGATATCCTCGACTGCCGCCTTACCCTGAAGCCGCGTCTCGACAATGAGAAGATTGGGTGTGATCTGTCCGTTGAACCGGTCGACCGCAGCCTGAAGACCTCCGAGTTGCACATCGACATGCGCTTTCGCGAGCCTACGATCCCCCGCGGCGCGCTGGAGCGCCGCGCCCGTATCCGGAAATTCGCAATAGGCCGATACGGAAATACGCGGCACAGGTCGCTCGAAAGGAGCGGCTCCGAACGATTCCTCGCCGGTTTGTTGTTTTGCCGGCATCGCTTCTGACATAAGAACCTCCGAATTACTGGCCGCCGCTGCCGACGCCGGACAGATTGGCCGACTGATCAGCGGATTTCTGCGACGCCGTCGCCTGTGCTTTTTCGTATGTACCAATCACGGTCTCGCGCCGTGTCGCATCCGCGGCGCCCATTCCGCGTGGCGTCAAGAGATCGCGCGGTTCGGCCACCATCGCCGCAATATTGTGCTGCACCGAACAACCAAAATCGGGCATCGGCAGATTGTTGGCGGTGTCGGCCGCATCCTGGGTCCATTGCCCGCAGGGGTCGGTTTTTGCCGAATAGGTTATGTAGCCGATCTCGATGTGAGTATCTCCGTTCGCGGCATCATGCGTACCGACCATAATGCGCGACCGCGGCACACCCAGATGCGCCAGATGTTCGCCAAAGTAACCGAGCGCCGCAGACGAAGATGGTCCGCTGGGCACCGATACGCTGATCGCGCCCTCTCCGCCGGACTGATAGTTCTCGACGAAGTTTACAAGTTTGGATTCGTCCTCGGGGCTAAGTCCCGCCGAAACGTCGGAGAACGCGACGCGAACGGTTTCATAGTGGGGTGCTACGGTGATCGGATGATTGCGTAGCCCATCGGCGAAAACCGTGCCGTCGTTAGTCGGCGCCGCGCAGCTTCCCGCGAGCAGGACAGCGGCGATGGAGAGTGCCTGCAGCGCGTAGGCTTTCTTTCTGCCTGCGGCTGAAGCGCGTTCATGCAAGGAGATCATCGACATTTCCATTACTCCACGATGAAGCCGGCTTTGCCGTCGGCCGCAGATTTGAGCCCATGCGGGTCATTGCCATAGATGGTGTTCATCTTGCCCAGGATGTCCTGTTCGGGATCGGTCGCCGGAATGAAGTTGTCAGTCGGCGCGGCGAGCTTGGACTCGTGAGTAGGATCGACCAGATAGGCGCTCGCGATGATGACAAGTTCCGTTTCGTTGTTCTGGAAGTCCCGGCTGCGGAACAAGGCGCCCAGCACCGGCATGTCTTTCAGGCCGGGGAAAGCGTCGATCGCTTCCTTTGTCGTGTGCTGCAAGAGGCCCGCGATCGCGAAGCTTCCGCCCGATGGCAGTTCCACAGTGGTCTCCGCGCGCCGCACGGCGAGGGCCGGAATGGTGAGCGAGGCCACATTGATGGGCTGCCCGGTTGAGCTGAGGGTCGTCGACGCGGACTGAACAAATGCGCCTTCGTTTGTGAGCTCGCTGACTTCGGTGGATACCTGAAGCGAGATGCGGTTCTCACTCAGCACGACCGGCGTAAAGGCAAGCGCCACACCGTATTGTTTGAACTCGACGGTCACGTTGCCATAAAGATCGCGCGACACTGGAACCGGAAACTCACCGCCGGCCAGGAACTTCGCCGTTTCACCCGAAACCGCCGTCAGGTTGGGCTCCGCCAGGGTGTGATCCAACCCTACCGTGTCCAGTGCGTTGAGGATGCCCTGCACATTGTTGGGGCCGCCCCCGAGTACACCGGAGGGGCTATAAACATTGCCGATCTGACCACCTGAAGCCGCAGACAGAACCTGACCCAGGCCGAAGGGATTCGAGGTTCCCAGCGCTATCGGGACGCCGGCCGTGGTGAATGCGCTTTGGAGATTGATACCAAGCTGTTTGGCGATGTTCCGCTGAATTTCGGATACACGCACCTTTATCAGTACCTGCTCGCGTCCTTTGACTTTGAGCATGTTGACGACCTTCGTCGGGTCGGCAGATTTGCCGGGATCCGTTGCGAACCGAGCCGCCAGATCCGTTGCGCGTGCCGCCTGTTCGGCGCTGGCGACGGTGCCGTTGAGCACGACATTGTCGTTCAGCGACGTGACCTTGATATCGGAACCGGGGAAGTTCGAACGCATAAGATCGGACAATCCGGCCACATCGCGTTCCACCTGGATGTCGAGCGACAACACCTGATGGCCGGCCGCATCGAAGAAGAATGCATTCGTCTGCCCGGTCTTTATTCCCAGCAGATAGACTCGCCGGGACGTGCGGACGACCGCATCGACGATCGCCGGATTTGATACCAGCACGTCGCGTGCGTCCGCATCGAGCTGCACGATGGCCGCCTTGTCCAGCGCGAGCGTCAAATGCTCATGTGCGGGACCCGGGCCATGCGCCGATACATTGATGACACGCGTCTCAGGTGCTTTTCCTGCAGGCGCGGTGCCCGCACTCGACGGGCAGGCGAAGAAAGCCGCCGCGAGAAAGGCAATCGTCAAAGCTGCGCTACGCATGAATTACTCCTTCGAACGAACGACGCTGGGATGCATGATCCCGTAGCGGAGGATGTCGACTTCTTTCGCGCCGGTGTCGTCCTTGGCCGGACCGGCATCGGCTGTTTCGTTGTCGCCCAGCGCACGCAACGCGAGCGAAAGCGAACCGCCGGATTTGGCGCGTTCGATCAGTTCGACCTGCGACGGCGAAAGTTCGAGCGTGGCCGTTCTTCCGACAACCGACTTCGTATCCTTGCTGTCGGATGTCTGATCGACCGCGAGCACACGTATGTCTTTCAGAATGGTTTCCGTTTGTGCCCGGTGCGCGTCCTGCAGTTGGACCGTATTGATTACATCGACCCGGTCGTTCGGCAGGATGAAACCGCCAGCGCCCGTATCGGCGGAGATTGTTATGGAAACCGCGCGCATTCCCGGCATCAGGCTCGCCGACATGAACCCGGCCGCGTCGCCATGAACGATTTTCGTTGTCGTCAACGGCTCTCCGGGCACCATCGGAGCACGAATGACGGCATGCTGGACGATCTTGGAGATGTCCGGCGAGTTATCGTGCGTGATGAAACTGGAGTCGACCGACGACCGCGGCCAATCCTGCCAGCGCACCGAAGCCGGTGTCAGCTGGGCGCCGGGCGTTAGTTCACCGGCGGCGACGAGTACTTCACTCATCGCCTCGCGGGGCGCAGGCGCAGCAACAGTCTGTTGGGTGCCGCCGCCTAGCAGGCTGCGCGCAAGTAATGCCACCACGCCAGCGGCAACGGCGGCAATTGCAAGTACGATGATCCGAGATCGATCCATGGACTTAAGCTCCTCGACGGCCGCCATCCCAACACGCAACCCTTTAGAGAATGCTTAATGGCGGAGAAAACAGATGTGCTTTGTAGATACGGAATGGCGGGCGATGGTGAATTGTCGCGGTGACCAGTGCTCCAAATATGCACACCGGATTTCCACACTTCTTACCGAAAGGTAATTTGCACGCCGTTGAGTTTCGCAATTTGTGTTAGAAACGCGGTGCTGCGTTAGGACTAATTTTTCGTAAACATCGCACTTCGCACGCATCATGCCGTCGGATTCGATCATCGGCGGGTGCCAAATACTTCCGCGATGTCGCGGCGTTAACGGGTTGGTCAAGTGGCCGCGCGTAACCTCCCGTCACATGACATCGCGGCACAAAATGATCCTTCAAACCGGCAATGGCGCCGATTCAAATAAACCTGCAGCGGCGACCGGAACGCCGCTCCCGAGTCTGCCCGCCACGCAGGTGGTACGATGGTGACTGAAGCCGAACGGACCAGCGGAGCACTGGCAAACCTCCGGCCGGACCCTCGCGGACTGGCAATCGCGGCAACGGCCGGCCTGGCGCTGGCCTATCCCGTCTGCCTCTGGATGATGTTCCGGTCTCACGACTGGATATTGGGGCCTGGCGGCAAACCGCTGATTACGGATTTTCTGGTTTTCTGGCTGGCCGGCCAATCGGCGCTGAAAGGCGCCGCGGCCGCCGCCTATATTCCCCAGTCTCTTCACGCCATCCAGGTCGCCGTGACGGGGCATGCCTTCGCCGGACAGCTCCCCTGGCGAAACTCGCCGCTCTTCTTTTTCATAGCAACGCCGCTCGCGCTGCTCCCCTATTACCTGGCATTCCTGGTCTGGGTGGCTGGAACGGTTGCCGCTTATAGCGTTGTCGTCTCACGCATTGCCGCTTCGCGTCTCGCGCTGGTCGTGGCCTGCGCGACGCCGGCAATATTCATTTGTTCCATCTGCGGCCAAAACGGCCCGCTCTCGGCTGCGCTGATCGGCGCATGCCTGCTGTGCCTTGAAAGACGGCCATTGCTCGCCGGCGTGCTGATCGGGCTCCTGAGCTACAAACCGCAGTTCGGCCTCCTCATTCCAATCATACTCGTCGCCGGCGGATATTGGCGGACACTGATCGCTGCAGCGATCTCCTGCGCTGCATTTACACTGATCAGCGTGTTCGTGTTCGGCGCCGACGCGTTCCGCGCTTTCCTGCATTATTTGCCGATCACATCCAATGAAATACTCGTGCATGGCATCAATGGGTTCAACAAAATCCAGACCATGTATGGCCTCGTGCGCTGGGCAGGCTTTGACAACAACATCGCCTGGATGATGCAGACCGGCCTGACCTGCATTCTCGCGATTGCGCTGTTCTGGTTATGGCGGCGCGATGTACCATTTGCCCTCAAAGCCGCGGCGCTCTCCGTGGCAACATTGCTCGCAACGCCCCATCTCTTCATGTATGATTTTCCGCTGGTCGCGGTTGCGTTTGCGTTCCTCTACCGTCAGCGGGCATTCGACACGATCGAGTTTATAGGCGTTGGCGTGGCCAATCTCTGCATGGGTGTGTTCCTCTTTGTACCCACGCCCATAGGAATGATTTCGCTCTTTATCACTCTCGCGCTGATCGTCAGGCGCATTTTTCAGCACGAGCCGGCGCTATCGGCCTATTTCCTCACTCCGCAGGCCGCATGATGGCATCTACGACGGAACATTTGCGTGCCGATCCCGCGCAGACACGCATTGATCCGGTAAGGCTGGCCACTGCGGGTGCTTGCGGATTTGCATTGGCCTATCCGCTTTGTCTTTGGCTTATGTTTCAGTCCAATACATGGATCCTCGGAACAAACGGACGCCCTGGCGTTTCGGATTTCCTGGTGTTCTGGCTTGCGGGCAAGTCGGCACTGCGAGGCGCAGCAGCGGCGGCCTACGATCCGAGGCTTCATCACGCGGCCGAAGTTGCGATTTCCGGTCACGAATTTGCGCGCCATATGTCGTGGCACTATCCGCCCTTGTTTCTTTTCGTCGCGGCAGGCCTGGCGCTGATTCCTCTGGTCGCCTCCTTCATCTTTTGGGTCGCGAGCACGGCCGCCCTCTACAGCGCCACGATATTCCGTATTGCAAAGAACCCGCTGGCGCTTCTGCTGTCCTGCGCAGCTCCTGCCATGTTCATCAATGCGATCGGTGGCCAGAACGGAGCGTTGACTGCCGCATTGTTTGGAGCGGCCCTCCTGTTTCTCGAGGACCGCCCGATCCTGAGCGGAATATTCCTCGGCTTGCTGACCTATCGTCCGCAGCTTGGAATTCTCATTCCGATAGCCCTGATCGCGGGCGGCTATTGGCGCGCCCTCATCTTTGCAGCCATAGCGTCTGTTGCCGCTGTTCTTGCATGCTGGGGTGCGTTCGGCACCGGCACGATGCAGGCATGCTTGCATTTCATGCCCTTAGCGACCCGCGCATTACTGGTCGACGGCGAGAATGGCTTCTACAATTTCCAGACCATCTACGGTCTCATCCGCTGGATCGGCGCGGGAAATGCGGCCGGAGAACTCATACAGGGTGCGACCTCACTATCGGCCGCCGTTGCAATCGGATGGCTATGGCGGCGCGACATCGCGTTTCCGCTGAAAGCCGCCGCCCTGTCCGCAGCAAGCCTGCTCGCGTCGCCCTATCTCTATCCTTACGATTTCGCGGTGCTCACCGTATGTTTCGCGTTCATGTATCGGCATCGCACGTTCGATACCGTCGAGATCGTGGGAGTCGCTGTGGCCAACATCCTGGTGGGCGCATTCCTGTTTTTCCCAACGCCGATCTGCCTGCTCGCTCTGCTTGTTACGTTCGGGCTGATCATCCGGCGTATCGCGGCCACGGAACCGAAACAGGTTTCGCATGCCGATTTGAGCGGGTCGCTGGTGCACTCCGCCGGTTCGTGACCGGCGCAGTCGGGATTGCTGATTACTAACCCGAGACGCTTTCCGCTTTTGCCCTCTTTCGCAGATGCGGAACCAGTTCCTTCTTGCGCAGGCGAATGGAAAGCGGCGTCACTTCGACAAGCTCATCGTCTTCGATATAGGCGATAGCCTGTTCGAGCGTCATGGGCATGACGGGCGTGAGCCGTACCGCTTCGTCCTTGGACGTGGTGCGGATATTGGTGAGCTGCTTGGCGCGAAGCGGATTCACGTCGAGATCGTTTTCGCGCGAATGCTCGCCCACGATCATGCCCTGATAGATCTTTGTTCCCGGCACGACGAACAAACGTCCGCGCTCCTCCAGATACCAGAGCGCATAGGCTACCGCGTCGCCGTCGCCCGTCGAGATGAGAACGCCGCTCCGGCGGCCTTCGATGCGTCCCTTGAACGGCGCATAGCCGTGAAACATCCGGTTGATGACGCCGGTTCCGCGCGTGTCGGTGAGGAATTCGCCATGATAGCCGATCAACCCGCGCGACGGCGCAAAGAACACCAGTCGCGTCTTGCCGGCTCCCGTCGGGCGCATGTCCTGCAGTTCGCCTTTGCGGGTGCTGATTTTCTCGATCACCACGCCGGTATAGGGATCGTCGACGTCGATCGTCACTTCCTCGATCGGTTCCAGCTTCTCACCGGTATCGGGATCGGTGACGTAGAGAACGCGCGGCCGGCTGATGGAAAGTTCAAAGCCTTCGCGGCGCATCGTCTCGATGAGCACGCCGAGTTGCAATTCCCCGCGGCCTGCGACTTCGAACGAAGCTTCATCGGTTTCGCGAACCTTGATCGCGACATTTCCTTCCGCCTCGCGCAGCAACCGATCGCGGATGACACGGCTCTGAACCTTGTTTCCTTCGCGGCCGGCCATGGGCGAATCGTTCACCGACATGGTGATGGCAAGCGTCGGGGGATCGATCGGTGTCGCGGCGATGGGTGTTGTTACATCCAGATCGCACAGCGTATCGGCCACGGTCGCGTTCACCAGACCGGCGATCGCAATGATGTCGCCGGCTTCGGCGCGCTCCACCGGCACACGCGCGAGACCGCGGAATGCCAATAATTTCGTCGCACGCGCACGCTCGATTTCCGTGCCGTCGCGCGACAGCGCTTTGACCTGGCGATTGACAGTGATCGCACCGGATTCGATGCGCCCGGTGAGAATGCGTCCGAGATAGGGATCTGCTTCGAGCGTCGTGACCAGCATCGAGAAGGGATGTTCGTTCCCCGCCAGCGCCAGAGGCTTCGGCTTTGGAACATCGGCAATGACGCGATCGAAAAGCGGCCCGAGATTTTCGGGCGGGTCGGTGAGCGATGCCACGGCCCAGCCCTGCCGCCCGGACGCATACAGAACATGAAAGTCCAACTGGTCGTCATTGGCTTCGAGCGCCAGGAACAGATCGAAGATGCTCTCCAATGTTTCCTTCGGCTGCGCGTCCGAACGATCGATCTTGTTGACGACCACGATCGGCTTCAATCCGAGCGCCAGCGCCTTCGAAAGTACAAATTTGGTCTGCGGCATGACGGACTCGGCGGCATCGACCAGCAGCACCACGCCGTCCACCATCGACAGGATACGCTCGACCTCGCCGCCGAAATCGGCATTGCCCGGCGTGTCCACGATATTGATGCGCACGCCTTTCCACTCGACGCTGGTACATTTGGCCAGAATGGTGATGCCGCGCTCGCGTTCGAGATCGTTGGAATCCATCGCGCGCTCCTGAACCGTCTGGTTCTCGCGCACGGCGCCCGATTGCCGGAGCAATTGATCCACGAGCGTGGTCTTGCCGTGGTCGACATGGGCAATGATGGCAATATTGCGAATATCCATGGCGCTCACGAAACTCGGGGTGGTTCGGGGAAGGATTCGCGGGCCTTATAGGGAGACGCGCCGCGCTTCGCAAATGCCGCGAACCCGAGGCGACAAACTCCGGTTTGCCGAATGTTCAGGAATAGCTCGGGAACTTATTTGTAATAAAAAGTCGCAAACATGCCTTGGGCCCTCGCAATCGCCGAGGGGCATGCTAGGAGACCGCCTCCTACGGGGCGGGCATTGCGGCGAAAGCCGCCGGGAAACCCGCGGCACAGGCCGCGTTGAATGTGCTGAAATGCGGTCTGGCCGGTGGATTGAGACATGAACATCAGGATTTCCAATCCCGTGCAGGCCGGGCCTGCCGCCGCGCAGGAGCGGCACAGCGGATTTCGCCAGCCGGCCAAAAGGCTGAAAATCGCCCTGACCGGCATCGGCATTCTGCTGGTTGCCGGGATTCTCTGGCATTTCCTGAGCGAGCCGGCGCCGGCGCCCAAGACCCCGCCTGCCCCGCCGGTGAATGTCGCGACGGTTCAGCAGAAAAATGTGGCGGGGCTCGCCCGTACCATCGGGACGGTGGTCCCCGTTTCGACCGTCCAGGTGACGGCGCTGGTTACGGGACAACTTCTGTCGACGGGATTTGCCGAAGGCCAGATCGTCAAAGCCGGCCAGATTATCTTCCAGATCGATCCCAAACCCTTCGCTGCGGCCGTCGCCCAGGCCCAGGCCGCGCTCGCGCGCGACATTGCGACCAGCGCCAGCGCGCAAAACGACAAGGCGCGCTACGTCAATCTGGCGGCCCAGGGCGCAGCATCTTCGCAACAGCGCGATCAGGCCGTAGCCACCGCCGGCGCCGACGCGGCAACGGTCGAGGCCGACAAGGCCGCCGTGCAAACAGCCCAGCTCAATCTCGGCTACACGACCATACGTTCGCCCATCACCGGCAAGACCGGCCCCATTCTCATTCAGCCGGGCAATCTCATTACTGCGAACAACAATGGCAGCCCGCTTGTCACCATCACGCAGCTTCAGCCGATCAAGGTTTCGATGTTCCTGCCGCAATCCGATCTGCCGCGCATCCAGCAACAGATGATCGCGAAGAAACTGATCATGACGCTTCGCCCGGGCGGCGGCACGCCGATCACGGCACCGGTGAATTTCGTCGGCAATCAGGTCGACGCGAAAACGGGAACGGTCGAGCTCAGGGCGACATTCGACAATGCGGATTTCCGCCTCGTACCCGGCCAGTATGTCGACGCAGCGGTTTCGCTCGACGACTATTCGAACGCGATCGTCGTTCCGCGGGATGCGGTCAATATCGGCCCGGAAAACCGGTACGTGTATGTGCTCGATGGTCATGACGTTGCCGCGATGCGGCCGGTAACTCTCGTTTATGACGACGGCACGAATGATGTGATCACCGGCGATGTGAAACCCGGAGACAGGGTGATCATCGAGGGTCAGTTGCGCGTCGTGCCGGGCAGTGCGGTGCAGGTGATGAACAAGCCGCAACCTGCCCGCAGTTAGTCAGCGCATGAACATCTCGGAACCTTTCATCCGCAAGCTGGTGATGACGACGCTGCTGATGGCGGCGCTCGTGATCTTTGGAGCCTTTGGCTACGCAACCCTGCCGGTCAGCGAATTACCAAGCGTCGATTTCCCGACCATCGTCGTATCGACGTCGCTGCCAGGCGCCGCGCCGGAAACAATGGCGTCCTCTGTCACCTCGCCGCTCGAAAGCCAGTTCCTGACAATTCCCGGCGTTGCCTCGATGACCTCGCAGAGCAGCCAGGGATCTTCATCGATCACACTGCAATTCGATCTCGACCGCAACATCGATGCGGCGGCACAGGATGTGATCACGGCGATCACCGCGGCTTCGCATCAATTACCGGCCAATCTTCCAACGCCTCCTACCCTGCGCAAGGTCAACCCGTCGGACTCGCCCATTCTCTACATAGCGATGTACTCCGCGACGCTGCCGCTGTCGCAACTCGACACCTATGCGGAATCCTTGCTCTCACGACAGATTTCAACGCTGTCCGGCGTGGCGCAGGTCAATGTGTATGGGTCGCAGAAATATGCGGTGCGCATCCAGGCCGATCCCGATGCGCTTGCTACACGCGGTATCGGAATCGATCAGGTGGCGGCCGCGGCGCAGGCCGCGAATGTCGACAACGCCACCGGCCAGCTTAATGGCCCCAAGCAGGCGACGCTCATCCAGGCAAATGGACAATTACTCAATGCGGATGCGTTCAACCGCCAGATCGTGACCTGGCGCGACGGCGCACCGGTGCGCATTGCCGATATCGGGCATGCCATCGATAGCGTGCAGAACAATCTCGTTGCGAGCTGGTTCAACGGCCATCGCGCCATCGTGCTTGCCGTTCAGCGCCAGCCCGGCACCAACACGATCGAGATCGTCAACGAGGTCAAACGGATCCTGCCGCATTTCGAGGCGTCGCTGCCCGCGTCCGTCCATCTCGACACACTCTACGACCGCAGCCTGACGATCCGCGCCTCCGTGTCCGACGTTCAGAACACACTGATGATCGCCGCCTGTCTGGTGGTGATGGTGATCTTCCTGTTCCTGCGGACATTGTGGGCGACGGTCATTCCATCGCTGGCCCTTCCCATTGCCGTGATCGGCACGTTCGCCGGCATGTCTTTGTTGGGCTACAGCCTCGACAATCTCTCGCTGCTCGCCTTGACCTTATCGGTCGGCTTCGTCGTCGACGACGCAATTGTGATGCTCGAGAATATCGTGCGTCACATCGAGATGGGCGAGAAGCCTTTCGAAGCGGCGCTCAACGGTTCGCGTGAGATCGGCTTCACCATCCTGTCGATGACATTGTCGCTTGCGGC
>DASXXW010000072.1:0-1972 GCA_036502865.1 Rhizomicrobium sp. | reverse complement strand
AAGGGAGAGATGAAGCGTACTGCATCGCGCAATTAGGCCGTTCCGCTCTGGCCTCGAACATGCCACGTTGGCCAGGCACCGCGCGCAAGGCAGGGCCTCGCGGTTCGATCGGCTTTCGCCTGGCGGCGGCCAGAACGCCGAGGGCATCATCAGCCGCGCGGACGACCTCATCCACAAAGCAGAAGGGCATCTATTCGCTGACCGAACATGGCATCGAGCTGCTGCCGATCCTCGCGCAGATGGCTGCCTGGGGCTACAAATATCTGCCTGTTACGGAATAGAATTCGGCATTCGCGCCAAGCTGCTCAGCGACGACGGCCCGACCATGTGGGCCGAGCTGATGGACGAGCTGAGCGGAATCCGTCTCGGCTTGAAACCGAAGCGTCGAACCGGCCCAAGCGTAGGCGAACGGCTGCAGGCGGCCTATGAGAAGGTGATGGCGAAGAAGGCCAAAGGCTGACGTCAGCGAGGCGCAACCCGCGATTGCCTGACGAACGTCGCGGGACAAGCAGCCTCACGCATACGCAAAAACGGCCACTGTCCCCTTCATAGGAAAGCTATTGAGCCGCCGTCACTCGCAACGATTTCCTCAGAGCCCGTTTGGGGCTCGATGCCGGATCCGCGATCAGGCGGCGGTAGGTCGCGACGCGGCGCAGCCAGCCGACCTCGAAGACACGGTTGGATGGAAGGTTGCGAACCCTCTGCTGCAGGACGAACTGCGCCGCATCGGCGAATTCGGCGCGCACGGCCTTCGGATCGCTGGTATCACCGTTCATCTTGAGCAGCACCTGCTTGAGACCCCAACCCTGCTGCCGCCCGGTCTCCCTGTCCATGGCGGCTTCGTTTGGGTTAGTGCCCTCGCCCTTGAAATTGATGTAGTCGATCAGCGGATAAAAATCCTGGGAGGCGCGAATGACGCGCGTGAACTGGATGACGATATGTTCGCGCTCCGTGCCGTCGGGCGTCGTCTTGAGGATCTTCTCCATCGCACCTTGCGCCCGCGCCACCATGAATTGCGTCTGCTCCGCCACGGTGTCGAGCAGAAACTGCCTCAACTCTTTCATCTGCGGTGAGTTGGAGTTCTTCCTGAACTCGGCCCGGCTTGTCCACGGGTTGGCCGGAATTTGCGTCTGGTCCAGCCAGGCGGGCAAATGCACGTTCTTCTTGCGCATGAATTCGAGCAGGGCCGGGAAGGTCTCCTCGAAAGGCAGCCATTTGCCGACAGGAAACCAGGTGAAATGACCGATGCCGAGGGAAGCGAATTCCTCGTTCGCATTCCATGACGTGATCGCATCACTTTTTCCGCCTGTTTCATTCAGCCAGATCTTCTGGCCGATCTTCTTGGCCAGATCGCCCGGCAAGACGAGCTGTGGTACAGGTAAATCCTTGGCCTCATGGCTCGATTTCCGTGCTTCCGGCATTTGAACGGCAGCTTCCGGCGCTGGTTTCTGCACCTTAGGCTGTCGCAGGACTGTTCCGGGTTCCGACTTCTGCGTCTGGGATGGTTGCGCAACGCCAGGGTCTCTCTGCTCTTTTTCGTTATCAGCGACGCGTGTCGCGGCCGGCGCGGCTATTTCCGCCAATGCCGTTTGCGTCGCCATGTCAGCGACGATGACACACGAGAGTAGCAATGAGCCGCAAGCAAGCACCTTCGCGCTGTACCGTCCGGGTTTCGCTTGCCGTGCCGTTCTCCTGCCGCTACCCGCACGCCGGCGGCCATTGAAAACACCGCCCATGTCTATGTTTCCGAAGGCTGGCCTGACGGGAATGGTCGTGCGGACGAACAACATGATGCGTATGGCGAAATCGTGGGGTCATGGCGGCGGCCCGGTGCCGGCGCCACATTGGCGACAATCCTGCGGCATCGCGCCGACGGCGGGGGGCGAGAAAGCGGTCCCTGAGAACATCTCGAGAATGCCGATGCGCGTTCGACCGACACCTCCCGCACATCGGCGCGCAGTCCGCTGCTCGT
>DASXXW010000071.1:0-11826 GCA_036502865.1 Rhizomicrobium sp. | reverse complement strand
ATCGTCGCTTATGACGGATCCGCCAACGGGTCGGTCTATAAGGGGCTGGCGCTCGATACCTCAAGCAAACTTCTGTTTGCCGCCGATTTCACCAATGACCAGGTGCAGGTCTTCGATAATCAGTTCAATCTCAAGACTTCGTTCACCGACAGCAGCCTGAAGGGATACGGTCCGTTCAACCTCGCGATCATCAACGGCAATGTGTATGTCGCTTTTGCCAAGCAGGAAAAGAAATGCTGCGATGAGAAGGACGGTCCGGGGCTTGGATATATCGACGTGTTCAGCGAATCGGGCACGCTTCAGACACAGCTTGTGTCGAAGGGACATCTGAACGCGCCGTGGGGACTCGCTATTGCGCCGTCCACTTTCGGAACCTTTGCCGGTTCGCTGCTGGTGGGAAATTTCGGCGACGGTTGGATCAATGCTTATGATCCCAGCACGGGTAATTATCTGGGCGCGCTGAGCGACAAGAAGGGAAAGCCTCTGGCGATCAGCGGGTTGTGGGCGCTGGATCCGGTTCCGACCGGCGACATCACTTTCTCCGCCGGCCCGAACAAAGAAAAGAACGGTCTGCTCGGTTTGATCACCGTTCAGAAGTAACGCAGTCGTCCTGCTGCTCAAGGAGCCCCCTCCCCAGACGCACTTAAGCGTTGGAGCAGCATGGCCCGTGTCGCTCCCGGTCCTCTTTGGGCCGGGAGCGCTGGCCGCCAGATGTTATTAGTGACTCTCCGTTGCTTTCGGGTGGCGGCAGACCTCCAAAATTCCCCTGCCCTCGACATACCATCCCAGGCCGTGACACCTATCGCATGCCATCATCGTTTCGATGTTTCGAAGCGCCGCGAGTTCGTACTCAGTCGCACGAAGAAGCGCCCGCGCAGCGTTCGTGCCTTTGTGGGCGACGGAACGTAAATCTCCGGACTTCCATACCGACGCAAAGACCCACGGAGATTTGCCTTCCAGGGCCGGTGGCATCACCAGCTTGAAGCCATGGTGCGGCAGCATCTCGCGGAAGATGCCGATGGCACCGTCCGCGTCTGGATGCCGGTGAACAAGTTCGACGATTGAGCTTTCCTGCATCTTGGCCTTTAGAACCATATCGGGTTATATATAACCGATACGGGTATGGATTGCAAGCGCCCGGATCATCCGCATAAGTGCCTTTGCCTCCCTAGGCATCGAATTTGCGAGTGTGTGGGGAGCCTCAATCCGGGATCAGGAAAATGGATATTTCGATCAGCCGCCGCCGCGCCGCGCTCGCTATAGCGATGCTTGCGTTTCTGAATTGCGGTGCGGTCGATGCCCGGGGAGCGCCGGATTCTTTCGCCGACCTGTCCACCCGGCTTCTGCCGACGGTCGTCAATATTTCGACGAGCGAAACATTGAAGTCTGCGCCAGACAACGCATTGCCGGATCTTCCGCCGGGATCGCCGCTCGGGGATCTGTTCAAAGATTTTCAGGGAAAAAATCAGGGGAAAGACAAATCGCGCCCGCGCCATGTGGCAGCTTTGGGATCCGGATTCATCATCGACCCATCCGGCCTCGTCGTCACAGATAATCACGTCATCGACGGTGCAGACCAGATTTCCGTGACGCTGAATGATGGAACGGTGCTGCCTGCCACTCTGGTCGGACATGACGACAAGACCGATCTCGCTTTATTGCGCGTCCATCCCAAATCGCCATTGCCGGCAGCGCATTTCGCCGATTCCGATAAAGCCCGCGTTGGCGATTGGGTCATTGCGATCGGAAATCCGTTCGGACTCGGCAGTTCCGTCACCGCCGGAATTATTTCGGCGCGCAATCGCGATATTGCGGCCGGCCCATATGATGATTTCATTCAGACCGATGCACCTATCAACCGGGGCAATTCGGGCGGTCCGCTTTTCGACATGAACGGCGATGTGGTCGGGGTGGCGACTGCTATATTTTCGCCGAGCGGCGGTTCGGTCGGCGTGGGTTTCGCCATTCCCGCCAATCTCGTGCAGGAAGTGATTTCGCAACTACGGCAATATGGCCAGACCCGGCGCGGCTGGATCGGCGTACGCATCCAGGAAGTAACACCGGATATCGCCGACAGTCTGGGGCTTGCGTCGCAGCAGGGTGCTCTCGTTGCGGAAGTGACGCCCGACAGCCCGGCTGCCAAGGCCGGAGTGGAAAACGGCGATCTCATCACTGCGTTCAACAGCAAACCGGTCACCGATTCCCGTGCATTACCGCGCATTGTGGCGGAGACGCCCGTCGGCGATACTGTGGGCCTTGAAGTTTTGCGCAAGGGTCAAAAGCAGGATCTGCGGATCACCGTCGCCCGGCTTGAAGCCAGCGTTCAGCCATCCGCAACGCCAAGCGCTTCACCTTCAGTGACACCGAAGGTTCTCTCCAAATATTCGCAACTGGGATTTGCATTGTCGTCGCTCGGCGACGAACAGCGTAGCAAATACAAGCTTGGAACTGACATCCACGGCGTCGTGATCACCGATGTCGATCCCGACAGCCCGGCAGGGGAAGTGGATATCCGGCCCGGTGACGTGATCGTGCAGGTCCAGAACGAGATGGTTCAAACGCCGGACGATGTCGGCCGCCTGGTGGATGCGGATGCCAAAGCCGGCCGCAAAGCGGTGCTGTTTCTCATCAACCGTGACGGGAAGCTTGGTTATATCGCTCTGCACATGGGCGGCGCAGGATAGGTATCAGGAATGCGCGCGGACGTAGTGCTGATCGCCGGACCGACGGCGGGCGGCAAATCCGCAGTTGCACTTGCGCTCGCCAAACAGTTGAACGGCGCGCTTATCAACGCCGATTCCATGCAGGTCTATGGCGATGTGCGCATTCTCACGGCACGCCCCGACGACAGCGCGTCTTCGGTTGCACCCCATTATCTGTACGGTCATGTCAGCGCGCATGAGCCTTACTCCGCAGCCCGCTATCAAACGGACGCGGTGCGGGCTTCGAATACCGTACGCGCCGCCGGGCAAATGCCGCTCTTTGTTGGTGGGACCGGTCTTTATTTTGGGGCCCTGACCGACGGGCTGGCCGAAATTCCGCCTGTCCCGGAAACCATTCGTGCTGCAATGAAAGCGCGCCGGATGGAGATCGGCGCCGAAGCTTTTTTCTTGGAGTTCGGCAGCCTCGATCCCGAAACTGCAGCGCGTTTGCGACCGTCGGATACGCAACGCGTACTCAGGGCCCGCGAAGTCTTTGAAGCCACAGGTCTCCCGCTTTCCACATGGCAGCGGACTCGCGGCGCCGTCCCGCTGGCCGGCATGAAACTGGCGCGGTTTGTACTTTCGCCGCCGCGTGCCGAACTTCACCGGCGGATCGATGCGCGTTTCGAGCAAATGGTTTTGGCCGGTGCCGTGGAAGAGGCCTCACGCTTGAAGAATATCGATCCCGCGCTTCCTGCATCGAAACTGCTGGGATTGCGCGAACTTCAGCAGGTTCTTGATGGTAAATTGACGCTCGAAGCGGCAAAATCGGCCGCGAAAACCGCGACACGGCAATATGCCAAGCGTCAGCTTACCTGGTTCCGGCACCGCATGACCGACTGGACTTGGATCGAGGCGCTGGATTTGGGCGAAATAGCGGAGCGGATTCTCCGGGAACTGCGCGCGATGGAATGAGGGTTTATTATGCACATCTACTATGATCGTGATGTCGATCTCGAACTCATCCGGAAAAAACGCGTCGCGGTTCTGGGCTTCGGCAGTCAAGGCCATGCGCATGCGCTCAATCTGCGCGATTCGGGAGTAAGCGAAATCGCGGTCGCAGGCCGGCCGGGTCCCTCCTTCGACAAAGCGCAGGCCGGCGGATTTCGTACCGTTTCGAATATTGAAGCCGCGGCCTGGGCCGACGTCATCGTGATGAGTGCTCCGGATGAGTCGCAGCCGGATATCTACAAGCGCGATCTCGCGCCACATATGAAACACGGCGCTGCGTTGTTGTTTGTTCACGGATTCGCCATTCACTTCCATCTGATCGAGCCGAGGCCGGATCTCGATGTCGCGATGATCGCGCCGAAAGGGCAGGGGCATGCGATGCGCCGCGAATATCTGCGCGGCGGCGGCGTGCCCGGTCTCATCGCCGTCCATCGCGACGCGACCGGCCACGCCCGTCAGTTGGCGCTTTCCTATGCGAGCGCGATCGGCAACGGACGCGCCGGCATCATGGAGACGACGTTCCGCGAGGAATGCGAAACGGATTTATTCAGCGAGCAGGCTGTGCTCTGCGGCGGCCTGGTCGAATTGATCCGGGCGGGCTTCGATACGCTCGTCGAGGCGGGATATGCGCCCGAAGTTGCCTATTTCGAATGTTTGCACGAAGTGAAACTGATCGTGGACCGAATCTATGAAAGTGGGATCGCGCGCATGAACACGGCGATTTCGAATACCGCCGAATATGGAGAATATGTTGCGGGGCCGCGCATCGTCACACAGGAAACACGCGCCGAGATGAAGCGCATTCTGGCGGATATCCAATCGGGAAAATTTGCGCGCGACTGGGTGCTGGAGAACATGGCAGGACAGCCATCCTTTAAAGCCATGCGGGCGAGATCGGCTGCGCATCCCATCGAAGATGTCGGCGAGCGCCTGCGCGCGATGATGCCGTGGCTGTCCGAAAGCAAATCGGGCGCGCCAGAAAAGAAGTAATATCTGCGCGGTTTCCAGCCGTGGAGGTCCGACGGATGGGCCCGGGATCGCCGGCAAATTATCCAAGATTTAATCCCGTCATTTCGGCAAATGCGTAAATATTCTATATTGAAACGGTAGGATTTAAGGTATATACAAAACCCATGACCCTTCACCGAACGAATTTCGAAACGCATCCGGTCGTCGCCGTTATCGGCGGTGGCTTTACGGGAACCATGTTCGCGCTGAAATATTTGCGCGCGCAGCCCAGAACGCGAATCTTTGTGATCGAGCGGTCCGACCGGCTCGGCCGCGGGCTTGCCTATGGCGCATGCTCGGATTTTCACGTCCTGAACGTGCCGGTCCGGCGCATGGAAATGGGCTTGGAGCCGTCATTTTCGTCTTGGCTCGCACGTCATCCGGCCGAAATTGCAGAGGCTCTCGTCGAGAGCGGCGGCGACATCGGCGATGCGTTCGTTCCCCGGTTTCTTTTGGGGCGTTATGTGGAAGAGCAGGCCATTCGCGCGACCGCGAGGAGCAATGGATTTGGCATCGTTCATCTTCGCGCGACTGCGACCGAACTTCTTGATCGAGCCACGCCCGGCGTGCGTCTCGATGACGGAAGAAAGGTTCACGCCGATATCGTAGTTGTTGCGACGGGCAATCTGCCGCCGCGTTCTCCGTTCGCCGCCGACAATTGGGTTCACGGCACGGATCATTTCGTCGCCGATCCCTGGGCTCCGGGCGCGATCGACGAACTCGATCCTGCCGATCCCGTGCTGCTGCTTGGCACGGGCCTCACCATGATCGATGTCGCGCTCAAGCTTTCGGCGCGTCGGCATCGCGGACCGGTACTGGCCGTTTCGCGTCATGGCTTGTTGCCGCACACCTACAAGATCGGTGGGCGATGGGAGTCCACCGCGCCTTTGAGAGCGGCGTCACCACGCATTTTCATGCGCCGGTTGCGCGGGGAGATGGAAAGGGCGGAAGCAGCCGGCGTAAGCTGGCAGCGTGTCCTCGACTCGATTCGTCCGCGCATCCCCGAGATATGGAAGTCCTGGAGCGGCCGGGAACGGCAACAATTTCTGCGCCACCTTCGGACGATCTGGGACACGCATCGTCATCGAATGGCGCCGCGCATTGCGCAAAAACTGGAAGCGCTTCGAGACAGCGGTCAGTTGCGAATTCTTGCCGGGCGCGTACGCGATTTCCGGCAGACTGGTGCGCAGGTTTCAGCGGAAATCGAACCACGGGGCGGTGGAGAGCCCATCAATTTCGCTGCAACGCGAATTTTCAATTGCACGGGGCCACGTAGCGATATCAACGGAACCGATATTCCCTTCATTACGGATCTCAGCCGTCGCGGCGTCATGATCCGCGATCCGCTGGGTCTCGGTATTGAAACAAACGACTCTACAGTCCTGGATAGTACGGGCCGTCCATCATCGTGGCTCTATGCGCTCGGCTCGCTGACGCGGCCCAGTCAATGGGAAATTACATCGGTTGCGGAATTGACGGCGCAAATCGACCGGCTTACGGAACGCGTCGTTGCGAATACACGCCGCGCACCGTGGAATTCCCTGCACTCGCTTGCAAAGGCAGTCTGACCGGCCCCGTGTGCGGCGATTAATTTCTGCTTTGGAGCGTTCAGCTCTGCGGTAGAGATAATGTGTCGTTGTGCGAGATGGACGGCTTGTCGCTCGGCCGCCACCATTTGCTCTGACTGAATACCGCCGAGTTGAGAATGATGGAGACGATGGCGCCCGCGATCACCAGGTCGCGCCCGTCATGCGGAAGTAGATGCAGCATCACGCCCAGTTCCGCGAGAATGAAAGAAAACTCTCCGATCTGGGCGAGGCTGGCGGAAATCGTCAGCGCGGTTCTGCGTGTCTGACCGAGCAGGATCGCCAGCACGAATGCGACGACGGATTTCCCGATCAGAATGATGAGGACCGTTAAAATAACCGCGACAGGATGCGTCAGAAGTATTGCCGGATTGGCGAGCATCCCCACGGACACAAAAAACAGCACCGCGAAAACGTCGCGCAGCGGTAAGGATTCATCTGCCGCCTTGTGACTGAATTCGGAACCGTTCAGCACCATCCCCGCGAAGAAGGCGCCGAGTGCCAGCGAGACGCCGAACAAACGCGACGCGCCGAATGCGACGCCCAGCGCGATGGCTACAACGGCGAGGCGGAACAATTCCTGCGAGCCGGAATGTACGACATGGTTCAAAATCCACGGAATAGCGCGCCGGCCGATGACCAGCATCAGGCCGATAAACGCCGCAAGCTTCAGAAGCGCGAAGATCACGACGCCCCACGCGCCCAAGCCGAGCGGTGCTATCAGAGGATCGGCAGCCGGGAGACCGCTCGTCTTCAATATATCCGCAAGAACCGGCAACAATACGAGGACAAGCACCATCGCCAGATCTTCGACGACCAGCCAGCCGACGGCGATCTGACCTTCGTTTGTTTGTAGCAGCCCGTGTTCCTCCAGCACGCGCAGCAACACCACGGTGCTGGCCGTCGACAAGGCAAGACCGAACACAAGCGCTGCGGCGGGCGGCCAGTGCAAAGTATAGGCAAGGGCCGCTCCCATGGCCGTCGCCAGCACTCCCTGTATCAGCGCACCCGGAACGACAATTTTGCCGACGGATAGGAGGCTCTTGAACGAGAAATGGAGACCGACGCCGAACATCAGCAGGATGATTCCAATCTCGGCCAGTTCCGACGCCAGCGACTGATTTGCGACAAAGCCCGGCGTGTGTGGGCCGATGACAACGCCCGCTATCAGATACCCGACAAGGGGTGGTAACCGGAGGCGATTGGCGATCAGCCCGAAAACAAACGCGAGACTAATGCCCGCGACGATCGTGGTGATGAGAGATGCGGTGGGAATGCCGGCGGAGGCCATAACTACCTATAGGGTTGCGCTTAAGCCGGGTTCTCCATGCTGAACATGCCCGTGTCGTCGTCATAGGCATAGAGTTCGGCGAAGCGCGCCCAGCCTAATACGGCATTGAGCGTCTGTTCCGCCATATCGGGCGTCATGTGGTCTTCCAACTCATCGACGAAGCGGGATTTGGGAGCGGTGTGACTGCCGCGTTCGTCGAGCACGCGCCGTATATGGGCTGCGAAGGGAACGTAACGGATGAGCAGGCGTGCAAAGATGCGCTTGCGTTCGTCGGTTTCCTCATTGGCAAATCGTTTGCCTGTCTCCGTCAGCTTGATCTCGGCGTCTTCCACTTCCGCCATGCGAAGCAGCTGCAATGTTTCAACCACAGGAAACAGTTCGTCGATCTCCATCTGCAGATCGGAAGCGATTTCGGGCAGGTCGGCGTTGCCGTTGAATGGGGGCGCAGCGACGGCTTCGATCAGACCTGAGATCAGGCCTACTGGAACCTCCGGCAAAATCATAGCAAACCCGGTGCCGGCAATGCGGTCGAGCTTGGGTGCGAGGCGGTCGCGCCGCGCTGTCATCTCCACATAGATACGGTCCACGAGCGCCGCGAAAGCGGGATCCTGGCGATCACGCGGTTGTCGCATCGGAACCTTGATTTCCGTGACGATGCGTCCGGGGTTGGTGGAGAAGAGCAGCACACGGTCGCACATCAGTACCGCTTCTTCGATGTTGTGCGTAACGAGAATGACGCCCTTGATGGGGAGTTGTCCTTCCGACCAGAGCTCCAGAAAATCGGTGCGCAGATTTTCGGCGGTAAGTACATCGAGCGCGGAGAACGGTTCATCCATGAGGAGAACGTTGGGATGGACGACCAATGCGCGGGCGAAACCGACGCGCTGGCGCATGCCGCCGGAGAGTTCGCGCGGATAGGCGGATTCATATCCGTCGAGACCGATGAGATCGATGGCCTGCAGAGCGCGCTTGCGAATTTCATCGCCGGGGAGCGCGAGCGCTTCGAGTCCCAGTTCGACGTTTTCCAGAACGGTGAGCCATGGAAACAGTGCAAAGCTTTGAAACACCATCGCGATACCGCGCGCAGGCCCGTCGACCGGCTTGCCGAGATAGGTAATCGTTCCGCCATTCGGTTGGGCGAGGCCGGAGATCAGGCGTAGCAATGTCGACTTGCCGGAGCCGGAGCGCCCGAGAAGTCCAACAATCTCACCCTGCGTCAGTTTGAGATCGACGCCCTCGAGAACGGATAGCTCGGCGCCGCCCGGTCTCGGAAAGGCCCGGTACACGTCCTGGATTTGAAGCAGATCGGGGGCTTCCATGTCGCCTCCTTAAGTGAGCCGGTATTTGCGTTCGGCGTACCAGTAAAGCGGACGCCAGAATATACGATTGGCAAGCGCCACGAGTACGCTCATGACGGCAATGCCAAGAACGATGCGGTGAAAGTCGCCGGCATCGGTCGCATCCTTGATATACGCGCCGAGACCGTGAGCCTGCAAAGTGTGAGAACCCCAGTTCACCCATTCCGCGGCGATGGCGGCGTTCCATGAACCGCCCGAGGCCGTGATCGCGCCCGTGACATAGAAGGGGAAGACACCGGGAAATCCTACTTTCTTCCACCATAGCCAACCACGCACCTGAAGATTGGTAGCGGCATCCCGAAGTTCGGACGGCAGCCCGGACGCTCCGGCGATGACGTTGAACAGAATGTACCATTGCGTGCCGAGCACCATCAGCGGCGAGAGCCAGATATCGGGATTGAGATGGAATGTGACGATCGCGGAGACGGCAAACGGAAACAGGATGTTCGCGGGGAACGCGGCGAGAAACTGGGCGATAGGCTGAACCAGCCGCGAGAGTTTTGGACGGAGGCCGACATAGATGCCGATCGGTGTCCAAATAGCGCTGGCAAGTGCGATGAGTACGAATACGCGGATCATCGTTGCAAAGCCGAGTAAGGTCGCTTCGATGACATCGGACCATGAAACACCGACGGAAACGAATGCGATCACCCGCCAGCAGGCATACAGAATGAAGAGACCGATCACGCCGAACCAGAATATGTCTCCTATACGTGTCCATGCAGAGCTGCGCGAAACGGTCGGAAGCATGCGTGGCGGCGGCGCGAGGCGGTAGGACCAGCGCAGCGCATGTTTGAACGGCGCCGCAACCGCATCGATCAATCGCGAGCGCCGGAACATCGTCAGCACCCAGGATTCCGGCGGCTCTTCGTTTTGTTCCTGCTCGAAGCGGAAACGGTCTGCCCAGGTAACAAGCGGCCGGAACAGCAATTGGTCGTAGATCAGGATCACCACGAGCATCGCCGCCACGGCCCAGAAAATGGCGCCGAGCTGCCGCTTCTCGATCGCCAGCGCGATGTAGGAGCCGATGCCTGGAAGTGTGATCGTCGTATGTCCGACCGTTATCGCCTCGGACCAAACGACAAAGAACCAGCTCCCCGACATCGACATCATCATGTTCCAGACGAGCGATGGCATCGCGAAGGGAGTCTCGATGCGCCAGAACCGCGCCCAGGCGCTGAGGCCAAACACGCGGCCTGCTTCGTCGAGCTCGGGCGGAACAGTGCGCAGCGACTGGTAGAAGCTGAAGGCCATGTTCCAGGCCTGGCTCGTGAAGATCGTGAACACCGCGGCGAGTTCGGCCCCCAGCACGCGTCCCGGGGCCAGCGCCAGAAAGAACAAATATGTAACGGACAGATAGCCGAGAATCGGAATCGATTGCAGAATGTCGAGAAGAGGAATGAGTACGGTGCCGGCTCGTGCGCTCTTGGCCGCCCATGTCGCGTAGGTGAATGTAAAAATGAGGGAGACAATCAGTCCCGCCAGCATCCGCAGCGTGGTGCGGAGCGCGTATCCCGGGAGCGCCCAGGGACTCAACGAAAGCTGACCCGTGCTCAGCGTCGAGATCGGGGCGACGAGGCTGCGGCTCTCGTCGGCCAATATGACGATGACACCGAAAACCAGGATGGCGGCCAGAATATCCCAGCGGCCGGGCAGGAGGCCGCGGGCGCTGATAGAGACGGGCGGGAGTATTTTCATCCGCGGGCCTTCGCAGATTCGTTCGACGATGTGGAAAGCGGCCCGCGCACGCCCCGCGTGCCGTCGGGAACACATCGTCTCGTGCCGGAAAACGCGCGCCAATGCAATGCAAAGCCGCCAAAAACCGCTCACAGAGAATGCGTGAATAACCCTCGGAAATGGCGCGGCGATCCGGCCGCAAACTATTGCGCCGCGCGAGGCCTTCAGCGTAAAAGCGTCGCGACGTGTCAGTCGCGTGAATGCGCGCGCCGGATAGTACCGTCGGGTCAGCAAATCGTCATTTCGATGCTGTCGGCAGGCCAGTAAGAGAATGGGTGCCGTGAAGGTTTCACGGCGATTCCGTATAATCCGGAAAAGCGGGCCGGGCTGTCCGGAATTGAACCAAAACAGGATTGGGCAAGATCAAAACGCCTAGGTGGGCGCGCGTGGCAGGGAGCGCGCCGGCTGGAAAGGAACGGGCATATAAAGCATGTTCGGCAGTCTTCTCGGCATTTTGTCGAGCGACATGGCCATCGACCTCGGGACGGCCAATACTCTTGTGTATGTGAAAGGCCGCGGGATTGTTCTGAACGAACCGTCCGTCGTGGCTACCATGACAAATCGGGGTGGCAAGAAGCATGTGCGGGCGGTCGGTAACGACGCCAAGCTGATGCTTGGCCGCACACCGGGAAATATCGAAGCGATCCGTCCGATGCGCGACGGAGTCATCGCGGATTTTGAGATCGCGGAAGAAATGATCAAACATTTCATCCGCAAGGTTCATAATCGCCGCTCTTTCGCCAACCCGATGATCATCGTCTGCGTGCCGTCGGGCTCCACGGCCGTCGAACGTCGCGCGATTCAGGAATCTGCGCTTTCGGCGGGCGCGCGCCGGGTATATTTGATCGAAGAACCAATGGCTGCCGCAATCGGCGCAGGATTGCCGGTTTCGGACCCGACCGGTTCGATGGTCGTCGATATCGGCGGAGGCACGACCGAAGTTGCCGTCCTTTCTCTCGGCGGCATTGTCTATTCGCGCTCCGTGCGGGTCGGCGGCGACAAGATGGATGAAGCGATCATCGCCTATATAAGGCGCCACCAGAATCTCCTGATCGGCGAGGCCAGCGCCGAGCGCATCAAAAAGCTGATCGGGACGGCCGCACCTCCCGTCGAAGGCAGTGGTGTGACCCTCGAGATCAAGGGCCGGGATCTTCTCAACGGTGTTCCGAAGGAAATCACGATCAGCCAGAAAT
>DASXXW010000070.1:0-5709 GCA_036502865.1 Rhizomicrobium sp. | reverse complement strand
CAGGATGTAGACCTCAGGATGACCAAAGAACCAGAACAGATGCTGGAACAGGATCGGATCGCCGCCGCCGGCCGGATTGAAGAAGCTGGTGCCGAAATGCCGGTCCGTGAGCAGCATGGTGATCGCGCCGGCGAGTACCGGCAGCGAAAGCAGCAGCAGGAAGGCCGTGACCAGGATCGACCAGACAAACAGCGGCATCTTGTGCAGCGTCATGCCCGGCGCGCGCATGTTGAAGATCGTGGTGATGAAATTGATGGCGCCGAGAATGGACGACGCACCGGCGATGTGAATCGAGAAGATGGCGAAATCCATCGCTGGTCCCGGCGAACCCGTCGTCGACAGCGGCGCATAGATCGTCCACCCGCCACCTACGCCCATGCCGCCGGAATCGCCTTCGACGAACATCGAAAGCAGCAGAAGCGCAAAGGAGAACGGCAGAAGCCAGAAGGAGATGTTGTTCATGCGGGGGAACGCCATGTCCGGCGCGCCGATCATCAGCGGCACCAACCAATTCCCGAACCCGCCGATCATCGCCGGCATGATCATGAAGAAGATCATGATGAGGCCGTGCGCGGTGACGAAGACGTTGAAAGTATGGGGTTCGTTGAAGATCTGCAGGCCCGGATACATCAGCTCCGCGCGCATGAACATCGACAGCGTTCCGCCGATCAGCCCCGCGCAGATGGCGAAGATGAGGTACATCGTGCCGATGTCCTTGTGGTTCGTCGAATAAACGAACCTCCGCCAGCCCGTCGGATGATCGGCATGCGCGAGTTCAGCCATTTAGTTCGATCCTCTTTATTACTTGCTGGCGCTTGCTACGCGCGCCCCGTCATCGGGACCGCTGATCGACGCGAATTTCTTTTTCGCGGTCTGCAGCCAGGCATCATACGCGTCCTGCGACACCACTTTTACTTCGATCGGCATATAGGCATGGCGGGCGCCGCAGAGTTCTGAACATTGCCCATAGTAGGTGCCTTCGACCGTCGCCTTAAACCATGTCACGTTAAGCCGGCCAGGGACCGCGTCCATCTTTACGCCGAATTGCGGCACTGCCCAGGAATGGATCACGTCGGCGCCAGTGGTTACGACTTTCACGACCTTGTTCACCGGCACGACGATCACATTGTCGACGCCGAGCAGTCTGGGCTCGCCCTTCTTCAACGCCGCCGCGTCGGAAAGGCCCAGGGAGTCGAACTGGAAATTGCTCGAGGGGTACTGATAGCTCCAGAACCACTGATGCCCGATGGCTTTGATGGTGAGATCCGCGGGCGGAACCTCGGCCTCGAAGTAGAGCAGTTTGAAGGACGGAATCGCGATGAAAACGAGGATCAGCACCGGGATGAGCGTCCACGCCACTTCAAGCAGCGTGTTGTGAGTCACCTTTCCGGGAACCGGATTGCTGCGCTGATTGTAGAAGACGACGATCCACGCCAAGAGTCCGAAGACGAACAGGCAGATAACGGCGATGATCACGAGAACGATGAAGTGGAAACTCTCGATCCGCTCCATGACCGGCGATGCGGCTGGCTGGAACGTCATCTGCCAGGGCTGCGGCAAGGCCAGCGCGCTACCGGCGAACAGGATCGGCGACATGCACAGGCCGGCCGCGATTCCCAATTTTCTCAGAAACATCCGGCGACCTCGAAAAGTTGGCGCATGCCTGTCCGCCTCAACGCGAACACGCACGCAGGTTGGCGGCAGGTGTAGGGGAGCCAAGCCTCTGAAGTCATTGCGACCTTATGCCACGTAAACGGTTCCAGACCGCTACATCTTGTCCTTGCCGCACAAAAGCCTGCAGAAAAGCGGAAGCTAAATGTTCAAAGCGCTCGGTTATTCGCGCGGCTGCGGCGGTTTCCTATATCTAGATTGACGCAAGAGGAAGGCACCCATGGACGGCGATCTGTTTTTTGAAAAGGCGGGGCTCGATCGGGCCAATGTTCAGAAGATCGTCGATGATGCGCTGGAGGCGGCCGATGACGGCGAATTGTATCTGGAATATCGGCGTAGCGAATCGTTTTCCTTCGATGATGGCCGGCTGAAGGCGGCCAGTTTCGACACCACGCAAGGGTTCGGACTCCGATCCGTCGCCGGCGAAGCCAGCGGCTATGCGCATGCCAATGAATTATCGGAAGATGCCATCCGCCGCGCCGCCGATACGGTAAAAGCGGTTGCCAAAGGTCATAGCGGCTCTCTCGCGCTTCCGCCGCGCCGTACCAATGCAAAGCTTTATCCGGACGCGGATCCCCTAGACAGCGCCGAGTTCGCCGCCAAGATCAAATTGCTGGAGGAGATGAATGCCTATGCGCGCGGAAGGGATTCGCGCGTGCGCCAGGTGTCTTGTTCACTGGTCGGCGGACATCAGACGATCGAAATCATCCGCGCGGGCGGCGAGAGTTGGCACGATATCCGCCCGCTGGTCCGCATCGGTGTTTCGGTCGTGGTCGAGCGGGATGGCCGGCAGGAAAGCGGCTCTTTCGGCGGAGGCGGCCGCTGTGGTTATGAAACCTATCTCGATCCGCGTTACTGGAAGGATGCCGTGGACGAAGCGTTGCGGCAGGCGCTGGTCAATCTCGACTCCGTTCCCGCACCCGCCGGTGAAATGACCGTCGTGCTCGGCCCCGGCTGGCCCGGCATCCTGCTGCACGAAGCTATCGGTCACGGGCTGGAAGGCGATTTCAATCGCAAGAAAACCTCTGCCTTTGCTGGTCTGCTCGGCGAGCGTGTTGCGGCGCCCGGCGTAACGGTTGTCGACGACGGAACGATCGGCGGGCGGCGCGGCTCCCTGACCATCGATGATGAAGGTACACCCACAACGCGAACGGTGCTCATCGAGGACGGCATACTGAAAGGCTACATGCAGGACCGGCAGAACGCCCGGCTGATGGGAACGGCACCCACCGGCAATGGAAGGCGCCAGAGTCATGCGCACAATGTCATGCCGCGAATGACGAATACGTTCATGCTCGCCGGCGACAAGACGCCGGAAGAGATTCTTGCAAGTGTAAAATCGGGAATCTACGCGGTGAATTTCGGCGGAGGACAAGTCGACATTACTTCCGGCAAATTCGTCTTCTCCTGCACCGAAGCCTATCTGATCGAGGATGGGAAAAGGGGCGCACCGATCAAGGGCGCGACGCTGGTTGGGAACGGGCCTGATGCCCTCACCCGCGTCTCGATGATCGGCAATGACATGCAACTCGATTCCGGAATCGGCACCTGCGGTAAGAATGGCCAATCCGTCCCAGTGGGCGTTGGACAACCTACCCTTCGACTGGACGGCCTCACGGTCGGCGGAACGGCAACCTGATACGGTCTAAATAACAAACAGCAAAACGCATGTCCGTTTGAGGGCACCCGCCGCGATATCGGCGCGCCTTAAATGCCGTACTCCGTTGTAAAATTTTCAAATTGCCTCGCTAGATTGCGAACCGCGACCGACTTCCTCAGGGGAAAAATGGCCAATTCATTCGCGGCTCTCAAAGCCCAGGATTTCGCCGTCGTCGATCCCGAAGGCGATCTGGTCGGGCATCTGCGCGTAAAACCGTCGAACGTCGCATGGCGGAGCGCCGGGCAGCAGAAATGGCAACGGATCAAACTCGACAGGTTTATTCAGCTGGCGAACGAACAGGGCGAAGAATCGGACAATTGACTCTCGCCGCCTACTAATAAACTGGTCTCGTGCGCGACGACTGGACGCCCCTTACCGAATATCCAATCCGCAGCGTCAGCCATTAGTTCTGCCGGGAACCTGAAGTCGCAGCGACCAGTGTCCACCTTGTCGCAATCTTGGCGCCGGCCTGACAACGGCTAAGCGTCGCGCGTCGGGAAAGCATGCATTCCCGAAAATCCGATTCAAAAGAGAATGGTTTTGATTGCCACTTTCCGGGCTGTTGGCGGTTACGTTGGATGACTTCACCCGGAGGAACTGGATGAGCACTGTACTGGTGACGGGCGGATCCGGATTTATCGCCAGCCATTGCATTCGGCAATTACTCGCAGCGGGGCATCACATACGTGCAACTTTGCGCGATATTGACCGTGGACCGGAATTGCGGGCCGTGCTGCAAAAAGCCGGCACCGAGGCGGGCGATCGCCTCACCTTCTTCGCCGCCGATCTGAACGCCGACCCGGGCTGGACGGAAGCCGCCGCGGGATGCGAGTTCGTACTGCATGTCGCTTCGCCATTTCCTCCGACCGTTCCCCGGACCGCGGACGAGCTTGTCGCGCCGGCACGTGATGGCGCGCTTCGTGTGCTTCGCGCCGCACGCGATACGGGCGTCAAGCGCGTCGTGCTCACATCCTCCTTCGCAGCGATCGGTTACGGCAAACCGCAACAGAAAACGCCATTCGACGAAACGAGCTGGACGAACCCCGAGGGCGACGATGTAACGGCCTACGTAAAGTCGAAAACTCTGGCCGAACGCGCGGCATGGGATTTCGTCATGCGCGAGGCGGGCACGCTCGAACTATCGGTGATCAATCCCGTAGGTGTGTTCGGTCCGGTGATGAGCGCCGATTACTCGACATCCATCCTTCTCGTTCAACGCCTCATGGACGGCGCAATGCCCGGCTGCCCACGGCTCTATTTCGGCGTAGTCGATGTACGCGACGTCGCCGACCTGCATATTCGTGCAATGACGGCGCCCGCGGCCAGAAGCGAGCGCTTCCTTGCCGTGTCCGGCGACTTCATGTCGATCCGCGACATGGCGAAGACCTTGAAGTCGCGTCTGGGTTCTGTCGCGCGGCGCGTACCTTCGAGACAATTGCCGGACTGGATCGTCCGCCTCGCCGCGCTACGCGATCCCGCGATCAAACAGATCTTGCCGGAGCTCGGAAAAACAAAAAATGCTACCAGCGAAAAAGCACAACGTGTGCTCGGCTGGTCGCCACGCTCGCGCGAAGATGCACTGGTCGCGACGGCCGAAAGCATGCTGCGACTGGGGCTGCTCAAAGAAGGTGCGAAGAAAGCAGCCTAGCCGAACGGCTTGGAGTTCAAGCACCCGGTCATTCAATGGCCGCCGGTGTAATAGCCGTCGTTCAGCGTCCGAAGAAACGCGATCATGTCCTGGATTTCCTGCTTGTTCAGCGCAGGCTGATCCCCGGGATGGCGGTTGAACGGCGCGTCCATGTCGTCCACGTTGTGCCGATATTGGGCGGGTATGTCGTCATACTTCACGACTTTTCCGCTCGCATCTTTCGGATAGAAGCGCTCCGGCTGCAGGTCGCGGTTTACATACCAGTCGAGGACATCTTCGAGAGAGTGGAACGCGCTGTTGTGGAAGTAGCCCTTACGTGTGGCAGTATTGCGCAGGGTGGGCGTTAAAAACATGCCGCAATATTGGGTTTGATCGCGCATGTCCGTGCGGTAGGGCCCGCAGATGCCAAGATCATAGTAATTAGGATCATGGTTCGCCGGAATCGCCGCATTGCGCGGCACGCCTAACGCCTCATACTGGAAGTCGGTGAATAAAGGCGGTAGATTATCCTTGGTCGGCTTGTCGAGATGACAGGCGGCGCAATTGCCTTTCGCCGGATCGTTGAACGCGAGATAGCCCTGCGCTTCGGCGGCGGTGAGGTGCGCCTTCCCTTCCAGCCAGGCATCGAACTTGCTGGTAAACGAATGAAAATCCGGATCCTCGATTTGATAGCGCGCGATGGCGAACATCGCTTCCGCCATCAACAGTTTTGTGTCTTTAAAGATGTTAG
>DASXXW010000069.1:0-2551 GCA_036502865.1 Rhizomicrobium sp. | reverse complement strand
CCTGGAAATCGTAACGGCGGGCCTCGATTCCACTATAGGCAGGATGTTCCTTCGCACAGTGGAACGACACGGTACCGACGCGGTCAAACAGCGCCTTGTCTATCAGCCGCACCTGCGGCGTGCGATGTTGCCTCACCCGCTTGACGAATCGGCGTGCAAGCTTTGGGTGCGCTTCAACAGCGAGCACGGCACCTGTTGGTCCCACACACTCCGCCATTGGAAAGGTATGCCGGCCGATATGCGCGCCGCCATCGATGGCGAGATCGCCCTCGCCGAGAATGTTCGAGTAAATGTCCTCGATAATTTTTTCGAAGAGTTCGCCGGGCTCGGGAAAGGCGCCGCCGCCGCGGCTGCCGATACGAAACAGCTCGGCATAGGGATCGTTATCCGACACGGAAAAGGCTTCTTACCGGCACAGACGTTGTGCGCGTTTCCGTGCCGGAAACACATTGTCGAACTCAAGCATTCAGGCTGCGGCCAATGGCAAGGTATTTGTCGCGGCGTTGTTGTTTGATCTGCGTCGGCGAATATCCGTCGAATTCCGCAAGCGCACGGGCAATCGTATCGCCAACCGACTGTATCGCCTGCCGCGGCGAACGGTGTGCCCCGCCAGCTGGTTCGGGCACAATCCCGTCAATGATTTTGAGCTCCAGCAGATCCTGCGCCGTGATGCGCATCGCCGCCGCCGCATCCTGCGCTTTGTCGGCGCTCCGCCAGAGAATGGACGCGCAGCCTTCGGGTGAAATCACCGCATAGATCGCGTGTTCGAGCATGTAGACGCGGTTCGCCACGGCAATACCAAGCGCTCCTCCGGACATGCCTTCGCCAATGATGACGGTGACCATGGGTACACCCAAACGAAGACAGGCGTCGGTCGCGCGCGCGATCGCCTCCGATTGCCCACGCTCCTCCGCACCTACGCCCGGATAGGCGCCGGGCGTGTCGGCGAACGTAATTACCGGCAGATTGAATCGCTCTGCCAAAGAAAACAGACGTTGCGCCTTGCGATAGCCTTCGGGTCTCGCCATGCCGAAATTATGTGCGAGCCGGCTGCTCGTGTCATTGCCCTTTTCCTGCCCGACAATGGCGACGGCGCGGCCACGGAAGCGGCCGAGGCCGGAAATCACTGCGCGATCCTCGGAGAATAACCTGTCTCCCGCCAGCGGGGTGAATTCCTCGAACAGTTCGGCAGCATAGTTGGAAAAATGCGGGCGCGCCTGGTGACGCGCAACGAGTGTTTTCTGCCAGGGGGTAAGTTTCGCATAGATCTCGTTGACGAGTGTTTCGGCGCGCGATTGCAGCTTCGCAACCTCGTCGTCGATCCGCATCGTCGGATCCTGCGTCGCTAGCTGGCGCAGTTCCACGATCTTGCCTTCCAGATCGGCAATGGGGCGTTCGAAATCGAGATAAGCCTGCATGATCGCCTTACCTTTTGCGCGCGCGCATTGTCAGCATTCGGGCTGCGCCTGTTCTGAAGCCGGCGGCGTGTAGATTTCGTTAGCGGGCACGCCGGTCACACTTTCTTTGCTTTTGACTGGGCAAGCGGATGGGCCGCTATAACCGTTGCCCGCAGGCGTTCGTTCGCCACATGCGTGTAGATTTGTGTCGTCGCAATATCGGCATGCCCCAGCAATGTCTGCACACTGCGCAGATCCGCACCGCCTTCTACCAGATGCGTCGCAAAAGCGTGACGCAGAACATGCGGCGATAATTTCTCCGGATCGATATCCGCTTTCAACGCCAGTTCCTTGAGAAGCTGATGACAGCGCCGTCGCGTGAGATGACCGGATGCGCCACGCGAGGGAAAGAGATAGCGCTCGCCTGCGCGCACATCCGGCGAAAGGAATTGATCGCGCACGACGAGGTAATTTCGAATTGCCGTACGTGCGGATGGATTGACCGGCACGAGCCGCTCCTTCCCGCCCTTCCCTTTCACAATGATAAAGGCGTCGCGGCTTCGCGCCGCTGCCAGAGGCAACGTCACAAGTTCCGAAACGCGCAGACCCGCGGCGTAAAGAATTTCCAGCATGCAGAGCAGCCGCACGCCTTCCGCCGTTTCGGCAGCCTGTTCTCTCGCCGCGCCGATGAGTGCCTCGACATCTCCTTGCGAAAGGCTCTTCGGCAAAGCCTGCGCGCGCCGCGGCGCGTCGATTGCCGTCGTCGGATCGTCTGCTCTCCAGCTTTCGCCATAGAGAAACGCAAAATACTGCCTGAGCGCGGAAAGCCGTCGCGCCTGGCTGCTCGCCGCGCGGCCGCTTTGTGACAAATGTGCGAGATATTGGCGGATTTGATCGCGGGAGGCGTGACGGGCCGAGGAGTCGTGCGCCGATAGCCACCGATCGAAGTCAACCAGATCGCGCCGATAGGCATCGAGCGTATTCCGGCTGGCGCCGCGCTCTGCTGCCATCATGTCGAGAAAGGCTTCGATTGCCTCCAAGTGCCGCTCACCGGGTCCAGGTCATCAGGCCGGAAACGCCCTCAGCTCGGAAAACGGTCATTTGGAATAACCTGCTCATAGGTCTTGTGCGGCGGCGAGATGGTTCCCGCGTAG
>DASXXW010000068.1:0-11834 GCA_036502865.1 Rhizomicrobium sp. | reverse complement strand
TCGCCGTCGACCGGCAATGCGCCGCGCAAATCGGTATTCAAGAGTCGTTCGCGTCCCGTTGAAAGGTCACCAACCGCTGGCCCAAGCCTATGCCACACATGTGATGGATGTATACGACCATCACCGTTGGCGATTCACCTTGAAGAACACATCGCAGAAACAGGCATTTTCTGGCCTCTCTACCTCACCTTCATGGCAGGACAAATATTTTGCCAAGAACAGCACGGCGCGACGTGAAGCATTGTTCTGGACCGGCCAGCTTGCGCCACTGCCGGCAGAAGCAGCGCCCGCTGTTCCAACAGCACCAGTGAATGTGCCCCCAGGAAAGGCATCTGCCAAAAGAACAAGAACGGTTGCGAGCAGTCGTAAAACCAGGGCAAAGAAAAAGTCAGTTCGCAAAAAGGCGCGCAAGACCACGCGGCGGAGAAGTCCTTCGCATTAGCAGAGCGCTGGTCCCGTCCAACCACGCTTTAGAGATCGACCGACACGTCGCTGTCGATCCAGCGCGTGACACCGCGCCATGTGATCATCCGGCCGCCTTCGACTTGCAACGACGGAATCAATTCGGGATCAAGCACCCGCAGCTGCCCACCGACGGCCACAAGAAGCACGTCATCAAGTGTTGCACATAGCACGGAACGTCGCAGCAGCACGAGATCAGCCGGTGCGCCGGGATTCAACGACGGCGCATCAATTCCCAACCGGCGTGCCGCCGCCGCACCGACAGAGTCCAGCACCCTTTGCCCGGATATCTCCTGTTGCGCGACACGTATTTCATCCAGGAGCGTACCTACGCCAGTCAGAAGGGAATCGCTGCCGAGCAACATATCCACGCCTTCCGCAAACAGGGTCGCTGACGCGGACCGTCCGAAGAGAAATGCGTTTGAAGTCGGACACCAGACAATTGCGCAGCCAGATTGGCGGAGCTTGCCGATCCCGCATGCATCGGGCCCCACCACATGCACAGCCAGCAGATTGCGATTCAACAGCCCGCGCGCTGCAAGTGCTGGAATTTCAGCAGCGGCGCTATCGTCCACGCCTTCGGCCACATGCAGCGCAAACGGTGATCCCGGCGATGGCGCAAAGCGCGGATCGTTTGTGATGGAGTCTGCGTTCGCGATTTTCACGACATTGATAGGAAATTCCGCGTCGAAATCCGGTTCCCACGGATCGTGATGCACGACATGGGTTACGCCCGCGAGCAAATTCTTCCAGGCGCCAACGAGCAGGGCATCCCTCCGCGGCAATAAGCGTCCGCGCGCTATTTCGGCTGAATACCGGGATTGAATGTCTTTGGCCCATTCACGTGCGTTCGCATAAGGCGGTGAGCCAAGACAACCGTAATGATTTCGATGCAGGTGATCATGCGCGTTGATAAGCCCCGGGCGCAGTTCGCCGGCGGAGCGTATCACGCGGTCAAACTTGCTGTTTGGCTCGGCGATCCGGCCGTTTTCAATCACCACGCTTGTATTCGCCGCCTCGATCATCAGGCGCATCAGCCCGCCCGCTCAAACAGAAACGCCGCAACCACAGGCAATCCATGATCTCTTTCGAAAATGAATTGCTTTCCAGCGCGTTCATAGAAATTTTCCACGCTGGTACCAATAACGCCGTCCCGTCGTGCCTTCAGTGACAGCCCGGCTTTTTCCGCCATCTTTTGGTGCGAAGCAGCATCATACACGTGATGCTCGATCGCATATTCGTGCCCGGCTCGATCGCGAAAACTTCTGCGATGCCCGGCCGCAACGGCCGCCGCATGAAAATCCGAAACAAACATCACGCCACCGGGGCGGCAAACTCGCGCCAGCTCATGATAGGCCGGTCGCGGGTCACGCAGATGGCCGAGCACCAGACGGCACCAGACCACATCGAAGGAATTATCCGCAAAAGGCAAATTGCAAACATCGGCGACGGCGACGGAACGCATAGATCCAGAAGTCAGCATTTCGCGACTCAGGTCCACACCCACGGAAAGCGCAGCCCCATTTCCAACGAGCCGCCGTCCCGTGCCGCAACCCGCATCGAGAAGTCTCTTTCCCTCAAGTGGCGGCGACAGCTCGTGCGCCAGCTCATCGTCAAGAAAGCTGATCACCGTTTCTTCGGAATAGGTGGGAGCCCAGAGCCGGTAGGCCTCGCCTGCCTCCAATACCTTCACGGTCTCTTGCCGGCGGGGCGCAAATGTCCATAGGCCTGCGTGTCGTCCGGTGTGATACGAGCCAGATTTCGCACGCGGCGAAGCAATCTGGGATCGGCATAGTCACCTCGGTGCCATCGCGACCGCGCAAGCCATTGCGCCGCAATCTTGCCCCAACCGCGCGTGTGGCGGTCATGCACCGAAGGAAAGCGCGACTTCAAAACAAGCTCGAAATCCTCGACACGGGCCTTGAGCCGCTTGTTAAGCCAGGGCAGTTCCGGATCGTGATGGGTCATCCATTTCACCCATTGAGGCGTCACCCATTCCTCGAGCGTCGTGGGCGTTCCGGCCAAAGGATCGACATTCCCATAAGTATCAAGCCGTTGCGGTGTCGGGGTGTAGAAATACGCGATCAGCTCCATGGCGGGATTCACCGTCTTCAGCCGCCGTATGAACCCCAGCGTATTTTCGATTTCCTTCTCGGGCTCGTCAGGATCTCCGAACACGAAAGAGAATTCGGGAATAATCCCATGCTCGCGTGTTCGCGCTGCCGCTTCCAGAACCTGCTCGGTCGTGATGCCCTTTTTCATTTTACGCAGCACTTCGTTGCTGCCGGACTCCGCACCAAAAAACAGCATTGTCAGGCCCGCGCGCTTCAGCCGCCGCCATGTATCCTCCGAAAAGCGCAGGACCGCATCGACCCGCGCCTCGCACCACCATCTGATGCCCAACGGCTGGAGACAATCCGCGACTTCACGCCCATGCGCATCATTGAGGAAGAAATTATTATCGTAGAAATGCAGCGAATCCATGCCGTGTTCGCGCACCAGGAAGCGCAAGTGCTCTGCCGTGCGCTCTGGCTTCTGTACCTTTTCGCCCCGGCCATAGACCGAAATGACGCCGCAGAAATTACAGGCGTAAGGACAGCCGATAGACGCCTGATAGACGCCCGAACGCTGACCGAGAAATGTCGGCCGCAAATACTCTTGAACCGGTATCCGGTCATATCTCGGAGCTGGCAGATCATTTGGTCCGACCCATCGACGCTCGGTTCCCAGGTAATGACTTCCATCGGGTTTGCGGAAAGCCAGTCCCGCCACGCTTTCCGGATCTCGGGCGTCGCGCAATACGTCCAGCAATTCACGAAACGTGTGCTCGCCCTGTCCGCGGACAAGCCAGTCGACATAGGGCGCATTGAGTACGGATTCGGGATAGAGGCTGCCGAAATTCCCGCCCCAAACGACGGGAATATCAGGATGCCGCCTTTTGATTTCCTTGCAGGCGATAACAGCGTTCACGAGTTGGGGACCCGGCATGACGGAGAACGCAATGGCCTTCACCGGATCAGGAGTGCCCGACGCGGCCAAGACGCGATCCGATATAAGCGAAACAACATCGGCGTCCGGCATATTGCCGTCGACAATGGTCCAACTCTCTCCTTCCGGAATCGAACCGCCAATCGCCATTACAGATAACGGAAAGCGATGATTGCCCGGTCGTGTCGCGCGCGGATTGACAAGTATGATCATGGCTCGCGCGCAGTCGCGTCCGTACGCTCGAAATGGTAGAGGACATGGTCGCCTAGGGCCGCCAATGAACGGCGTCCCAGACGATCCATACGCTCGAGCATTGCCAGAAATCGGGGATGTCGTGAAATCCACGGTTCGGCCGCGCTCGGGGGCACAAAAATGCCGATGCCCATGCGCCGCACCAATCGAAACCAGGGCTGCATCGCCGAGCGCAATTCATGCGCACGGTGATATCGCACTACAAAATGATTTCCACCAAGCCTTGCCGGAACGTCTCCGCGGCCAAAGCGCCGGAGCGCCTGCCCCGGCCGCCTGCGCAAGCATTCGACCAGCATTTCACCTGGCGAACACGTACCAAACAACACCAGCATCGCAGCACTTCCAGGCTTCAGGAGCCGCGCAAGCCCGCGGCCTATGGGCGCCAAATCAACAACACAATTGAGGGGCGCGAAATTGGAGAATGCGCCATCAAACATCATCCCGTCTTCCGCAAGATAACGTGTGGCAAATTGTTCGATATCTTCCGCGTCCATCACTCGGGCGCGACTTCCAAATCCCGCAAGTTTCTTTGCCGACAGCTCTACCATGGTTGGCGACGGGTCCGTCAGAAAGAGATCAAATCCTTTCTGCGACAACCACGACGCGTCTTCTCCAGTACCGCCGCCAATCTCGAAAATCTTGCCGCCGGGTGGAAATATCCTGATGAGTTCGCGACGGACGGCCTCGCGCTGTGCGGCGACACTCAACCATTCTCCGAACCTGCGGTCGAACCCCGAAGCGGCGGCATCAAATGCGAGCGCTGCCGGACGCATGAATGCACCTCAGCTTGCGAGCTTCACCGGATCGGATGTGCGATGACAGGCTTCTTCGCGCGCGAGATTCATCCAGCGGCGATCGTCATAGTGCCGTGTGCGAACCTCGTCATGCAGCAAATCCCGCACCATGCGATAAAAGCCGGTATTATATGTTCCTTCAAACAGCATGGCGAGATCGTCGGAATCCTCCCAATTTTGGCGTTCTCCCAACTCCGCCTTCACCAACTCGTAAAATCTCGTCCCAGGCAGCGGATAGGCGACGGATACGCCAATGTCGTCCGGTTCTTCCTCCCGAACGAGATCCCGTGTCCGGATAATATCTTCCCAATTCTCTCCTGGATATCCGAGTTGGATGAACCAGCATGCTTTTATATCCCGTTTCTTCAGCGCACGCGTCGACGCGCGCGCTTCAGCTACGCGAGACCCCTTCTCCATCGCATCGAGTATCCGTTGCGCGCCCGACTCGACGCCCATCCAGACCTCGAACGCACCGGCCTCCGCCAACGCATCGGCTGCATCCGGTTTCATTAGATTCACGCGAGATTGCATCGTAAACCGGGTGCGCGCGCGCAGGCGCGTGACTTCGGTGGCAAAATCGCGAAGCCATTCCGTCGTAAGCCCGAAAATATCATCCGCAAACCAGATGTGATCGGGCGCAATTTCCTGTTTCAGCAACTGCAATTCCATCGCGACCGATTGCGGCGAACGCTGCTCGTAGCCGCGGCCGAAAGTCGGCTTTGCGCACCAATTGCAGGCATAGGGACAGCCGCGCGAGGTGGCGATGTTCCACGAGAAGTAATTATGCTTTCCTTCCCAGGCGCGCCTGTATTCGCCAATGTCAAGGTGAGTCCAGGCGGGTAAGGGTAGTTTGTCCAGCATCCGCATCGGGTGGCGCCCGGGTGTTTTGCGCGCCTCACCATTTCGATCCGAATACGCGATGCCTGGAATATTTTCGATCGACGCATCCGGTTTGTTACGCAAAAGATCCGCGATCTCGGCAAGAGTAATTTCACCTTCACCCATCAAAACCGCGTCAGCACCTGCCCGTAGATAGATATCCGGTCTGTCACTCGAATCGGGGCCGTTGACAAATACGCGGCATCCCCGCTGCTTGGCGGCACCTACCATCGCAAGTGCATCTTCGCGCCGGCGGACAGTGCACATCTTGGTGAGAAAATTGAAATTGTCCTCCATGATCGCAACCAGCCCGGGCTGCTCACGATCAAGCATGAAATCGAACTCCGATATGCCTTCCGCAAATGTCGTATCGAAATGCACAACGGCGTGGCCGCGCTCGGAGAGCAAAGACGTTGCGATGAGAGTGGACAGCGGCGAATACGGCGTCATGCGCGCCAATTGCTTGGCATCGTGTTTTAAATAATAGGAATGGGTTGTAAGAATCACGAAATCGCTCGACCGCACGCACTACCCTCGCCTAGAATACGATATCAGACGGGTATCCCATGCCAAGCAGTTTCTCCGGTAGTGCAATCGTACTCGGGATCGAAATTGTATTTGCATCCAATTCTCCGGAAGCCTTGAAGGCCGCCCTTTCAATTTTCGCGGCTCGCGACGACGACAAGATCACCGTGCCTGCGTCCCCCGTCTCCGTCACTCTCACCGCAAATCGAATTGTCGCCCACACGGCAGACGTGAACCACATCCGCGGAAAACAGCTGCACATCGTCCGCAACGGCATCTGTGTGCAGGCGGATGGCGACCGTGGTCTTGGAAGCTGCTCCTTTTGCATGGACGTAACCGATACGGAATTATTCCGTGAGGCAGTCAATACGGTCGTCCTGTTTCTGGTATCCCAGAGGGACCGCACTCCCGTGCATGCATCGGCCGTCCTGATCCGCGACTGCGCCTTTGTGCTGGCCGGACGCAGCGGCGCGGGGAAGAGCACGCTTGCGCTGGCGGGTAATCGCATAGGCCTGACGGTGCTCGCCGAGGATACCGTCTTCGTGCAGCGCGAGCCCTCGTTCAGGGTCTGGGGATTGGCGGATCATATTCATGTGTTCGAAAAGGACGCGCCACCTGTAGTTGACGGGCCGACGCGCCTGCGCTCCGGGCGCCTCAAACGCATTCTTCCAGTCGATAAAACCCAACGATCCACAGACAAGGCGGCTTTATGCGTTCTCGAGCACGGTGGTCGGATCGCCCTGGATCCCCTTCCGGTGGAAGACGCGGTCGGCTGGCTGACGCGCGAGCTTGAATCTGGTTACGATTTTTATGGAAGCCGCATGAACGACGCTCTTCGCGCGATAGCAGTCGGCGGCTGCTGGCGACTCACATTGTCCGACGATCCACGCGGAGCCATCTCCGTGTTGCTCGATGCATTCGGCAATGCGTCGGCGGACCGGCAGCCGGATTGAACGCTGCGATGGTCGATTGCATCGCCTGGGCGTCGGTCGAGCTCTCACCTGAACAGGTAAACCAGCGGCGGATCGACGCCCGCCGCAATGGCTATGCCGCGTGGCTCTGGCCTGATGTCGATATCCGACATTGGCGCCGCGCCCTCGAAGAAATTACATCTGTCACGAGAAAGCTTCTTGCCGGAGAAGCAAATACAACGATTGCCTGCGACGACACAAACGCAATGTGCATCGCCGCCTACACATCGGGGATGGGGCCGTTCCTTGGATACTGGATCGAGAGGGGCGTAGTGCGAGCCTCTGACGAAATCGGCACGTTGTTCCGATTGCACCTGGCGCACAATCGGTGGCGGATGGCACGGCTCTCAGCGGTTTTGCAGAATGCGGTGGAAGAACTCAACAAAAAGAACATCGTGCCGCTCGTTCTGAAAGGGATGGATACGGCCTTTCGCTATTTCCCCGAACCCGGCACACGCCCGCTGTCTGACATCGACCTGTTTGTTCCAGCCGACTCTATTGCGAACACTGAGCAGGTTTTCTCCAGTCTTGGTTACAGGCGCGTGCCGCGTATGCGCGCTCCCTATGCGTGCGACTGGGTTCATCCATCCGCGTCGCAACACCCGCGAACTCTTGCTTTCGTTCATGAGGAAGACCCGTGGTCTTTCGATATCTTGGGAAGTCTGGATAAGCGCCTACCTACGGGCGCATGGATCGGGTTGGACTCGCTCCTGGTTCCGGCGGCCCGGGGGACCGGTGCCGGCCGGGCGCTGGTAATGAAACAGCCACTCCTCACACTTTATCTTGCAGTCCATTTTTCTCAGACGCTGCTGAATACCACGATACTACGCGCCTTGGAGCTTGTGCTGGTCATTCGCCGCGACTGCGCGCTCGGAGTCCTGGATTGGGATGATTTTCTCCGTGCTGCGAATATCATCGGAGGCGTACGATTTATCTATCCCGCGTTGATATTTGCGGAGCAATTGGCGCCCGGTATGATACCAACCGAGGTGATCGAAGCGGTGAGGTCAGAAACACCCAAGAATCTTCGCGACGTCGTGGCAAATCTCACTCTGTCTACGGCACAGCCTCTCGATCGGCACTCCGTGAAAGAGCGCTTCATGTGGGCTGGAAGCTGGCGCGAATATCTGGTGCAGATCGGGAGTGAACTGACTCTTGATGGCCGCGGAGCGCCTTTCGAAGCCGCAGCATACAGCATCGGAACAAAATTATGGGCGCTGCGCCGCCGGCGCTACTCTGGGTGAAACTTAGCGACGGCCTTATTTGAAAAAACATAGGTTCGTCCGGTTGCAATCGTGTATATAATGAATGTGGAAACCGCCTCGGTTGAGCCAATTTGCATCAAGGAAAGGCTTATCACGACTTTATGCTCGCGTCCGCCGGAGATATTGAGGTCCGGGCGAGATTTCATCGGCTAGTATATCAGTTTACGTCGTACAATGCGACGATACTCGATTTCGGGGCGGGTACGGGTATCGACGCGAAAGCTTATGCGGAGAAAGGGCACAGAGTTCTCGTCTATGAGCCATGCAAAGAGAATCTGTCAAACTTGGCCGAGAATTGCCGCGACGAATTGGAAGCTGGTACTGTCGCTATAACGGATTTGGCGATGAACGAACCTGCTGACGTCGTGGCAGCCGATTTCGCCGTGTTGAATCTTATTGCCGATCACAGATCGCTTTTCACGACATTTGATCATCTGCTTGCCCCGAACGGATACGTCGTCGTCAATATGTTGAACCCATTCTTTGGAGGGGACGCGCGCTATCGATGGTGGTGGATGAATATCGGTGCGCTTATGCAGAGAGGGGATTATGCCGTCCAGGGAGATGACGGACCTGTGTACCGCTTCACGCCGGCTGCCGTCGCCCGCGCCGCGTCGCCCCTGTTTCATCTGATAGCGTTGTTACCCGGACGTTTGGGCTTGCCATTCGCTCAGTACATGTTCCTGGTATTCCGGAAAATAACCTGACATGTCTCTGAAGTCGGTTGCCAGACGCGTTCTCGGACCGCTGCCGCAGTGGGCATCCGTAGCCATCATACCTCCGCAACGGGCGATTTCAGTCTCGCTCGAATGGTCGGGGCGCGCTGTCGACGTTACCGAAAATCACACTGTTGCGTCGCTCAAGCCGCTGACGCTCGCAATCGCACTCGGCGAAAGCATTGGAGATATCGCCACCGCAACCCTGGCTTACCATGACAATCGGTCGGGCCGTAACATCGGACGTCTGATCATACGGCGAGCAGCTGCCAAGTCGATTGCGCAGATCACTATCGGGCTCTTTGAGGTTGTCGGGTCAAACCACGATTGTCTTTCGTGGCCTGAGTCGCGCTGGAACGCGTGGTTTCAGGCAAGGGCTATACGGACCAACAAAAACCCCCACAATTTCCTGATGACGCCGGCGTCCCTGCAGCAGCTGATGACATTCTACATTCAACCCAGACCGGTCGTGCTGGTCTCGGTATCCGAGCCAACGCACAGCAATATATTCCCTATGGATCTCATCGGGCCGCTTGGACCTTCCTGCTTCACACTGGCTCTCCGAAACACGAGTATTTCAGTGCCCGTCATGGCGGCAGGCGGGCGCGTGGCGATTTCCGGAATTGGCGCGGAACACAAGGATGCCGTTTACCGGCTCGGCGGCCATCACAAAAAGGAATTCGCCGACTGGGACACACTCCCCTTTCCGACGCTGCGGACACGAATGTTCGAAATTCCTGCAATTGCATCCGCGCTTCAGATTCGTGAACTTGCCGTCGACCATCACGAAACCATCGGCTCGCATATGTTTTTTGTGTGCCGGATCGTGTCCGATCATCAGATGGCCACCGGTCCTCAGCTGCACCACACGGCGGGCTTTCATCAGGAATTTCGCAGGCGCCGCGGCGATCCTTTCCCCTCGGCCTGATCGGCCAATCAGCGTTCGATTATCTCGAGATACAACTCTCGTATCTTGCGCGTTGTAACATCCGCGTTTTCTGCGACCGCGCGTTGCTGCGCTTCCGACGCAAGTTCCAGGCGCAGGTTTTCATTTGATAGAATGTCGGCAATCGCGGCACCCAGTGCTTCGCCATTTACGACATCGACCGCGCAGGCGGCATCGGGCGCCCAATCCGCGAGCAGTCCGACATTCGTTCCCACGGTCGGAACGCCGCATGCCGCCGCTTCAAGCGCGACAATCGGGCCCGCTTCGTGCATGGATGAAACAATCAGAAGGTCCGCCGCGCGCACGTACCCTCTCAATGCCGACTGGGACACAAAGCCGTGAAATCCGATGCGGCTTTCCAGGCTCAGTTCGACAGTTCGCCGCTGGATTACACCGCCAAGCGTGTCCTCGCCGATGATATCAAGTTGAAACTCTGTCCCCCGCTCGCGGAGATAGTGCATTGCGATCAGTAGCGCCTCCTGGTCCTTTACGGGACTGAGATTTCCAACATGCAGCAGACGCGCCGGAGCACTATCCGGACGGCGTCGCGGAGCTACAATGGGCCAATGATCGAGGGCGACGCCAAACGGAATGCATTCGGCAGTGATTCCAAGTTCTCGCGCCAACCGCACCATGTAATGACTTGGCACGACGATTCTGTTGGCGCCGGAAATTGCGAAGCGCAAAGCCATTCGGCCCAGGCATGTGGAACGCGCGCCATACTTGATCTCAGGCAAATCGACGACATCGCCGCCCGGAAGATGTAGCAGCACAGGAACACGTAGCACCTTCCCGGCGATGGCTGCCCACACACCTTGCGGAACCGCCCACAGCGCGTGGATCACATCGAACGGCGCCCGCCGGTGCTCGTGGTGGAGGTCGAGGAGCGTGCGGCTCCCGCGAACCAATGGGTTTGAACCACCGGCATTGTGAACGGTCGCGCCGAGAAGCGGCCATTGTTCCCGCTCCGTCTGCTGGCGAAGCGCAAAGACGTGGACCTCATCGCCGCTCTTGACCAATCGCTCGATGAACCAGAGCAGGCAGGGTATGATGCGTTCGACGCCGCTTCGATCTACACCGCCTGGCGTGATGATGGCGATCTTCATGCGCGATCGTTTCCGCGTGCGGCGTAGTTAGCGAGAATAGTTTGATACGCTGCGGCCAGCTTTTTTCCGAGGAAGGGGAAAGACAGTTCTGCTTCAAAATGCGAGAGCGCACGGGCACGCAGATCATCGATTGAGCGACAGGAAAAAGATGTGAGAGCCCGTGAAAAATTTTCAGCATCGCCTGGCGTGCATAACGCGCCGGTTGCGGCATTGCCTGTGATCGCGCGAAATGCGGGAATATCACTTACGATCGGCACCGCTCCGCAGGCCATTGCTTCGAGCAGAGCAAAACCGCAGCTTTCGCGATGACTTCCCAGAACAAAAAAATCTGCGGCCCGGCACAGCAATTCAACCCTGTCGTGCGCAACGGCACCCAACAAATGCACATGCCGGGCAAGCCTGCCATCCCGCGCGAGTCGGGCGCGAACCTGCTCGAGAAGGGGCGCTTTCAAATAACAACACCAGAGATGCGCGTCCGGGATGGCATCGAGAGCACGCGAAAAGCCGTCGATGATCGTCAACGGGTCTTTGTTTTCATCCAGATGTCCGACCCACAGGACTACGGGCTTGCCGTACAAACCGGTCTCCCGGCGCGCGGCTTCAACATCGCCGGGTCGAAAGCGGGTCGAGCTTTCCGGTATGGCAAAAACGGGCGTCCGCGGATTAAGCGTCCCGTTCTCGAAGAACGGCCGTGCCTGCTCGTCCGAGGTGAAGGCGACGCCGGCAATCTTCGCGAGTCCCCAGCGCCTCAGGACGCGTGCGCGGCTGTCGGGATTATCGGCATGGTCCTGCACGAGGACAGGCACGTCTAACGCGCAAAGGGCTCGTGTCTGGAAGGGAAAACCGAGGCCGTTGACATGCAGAACATCGGGTCTCAATACCCTCGCTGCATGCGCGACATTCCTGCGCACGAAACAAAAAATAACACCG
>DASXXW010000067.1:0-7135 GCA_036502865.1 Rhizomicrobium sp. | reverse complement strand
AACTGGACCCGGGCCTGTCAAGCGCGAAAAAGGCTTTAGCCGACACTGCTGCCACTCTGGGGCGGCCTGAAGAAGCGGTCAGTCTTGTGTTGCAGGCCCTAAAACTCGATCCATTGTCGTCCAGTTCATACGCAGACCTTGCCGCGTACTCGATGCGGCTGGGCCGGCTCGGGGAGGCCGAGGCTGCGATCCGCAAGGCCATCGCACTACTACCCAACGGCGCCGGCCGCTACGCCACATTGTCGCAGATCGACATTCTGCGCGGTAATGCCGATACAGCCCTGGCGGATGCCCAACGCGAGCCGGCTGGCCTGTATCACGACGAAGCCATAGCGCAGGCGCTTCAGATTGGCCCGGACCACACGGCTGCCAACGCGGCACTGAGTAATTTCATCGTAAAATACCAGAACGATTCGCCTTTCCAGGTGGCCGAAACCTATGCCGTGCGCAAAGATGGGGACAAGATGTTTGAATGGTTGGAACGTGCGCGCGTGGCCAGAGACTCCTTGCTACAGGAGCTGCTCATCGATCCGTTTTTCCTGCCCTGGCGCCACGACCCGCACTTCACGAGACTCTGCCAGGAACTGAACCTGCCCGTGCCGAAGGATTAGTGATTAGACTTGCCAGCACGTTGCACCTCCCCCTTGCGGGGAGGTCGAAAAACGCGGTCGCGGAGATGCTGTCGAATAAGAGCGGGTGTGAGCGTTTTTCGGGTGGGGCGGAGTGCTATCGCCAGAACCCCCACCCGAAATTTGCTTCGCTGTGCTCACAAATTTCGATCCCCGATCAAGCCGGGGACAAGCTCTCCCCGCAGGGGGGAGATGCAACATCACTTTGTCATCCCCGCGGAAGCGGGGACCCAGATAGTCGTCCTGTCCGGATAGATTACACCTCTGGCTTCCCGCGTGCGCGGGAATGACAACCAAAGCTTCGTCGTATCACTCAATTTCGGCCGGGGAGTCCAATGCGGCGGGCGAGGTCGATGTAACGGGGATCGCCACGAAGCGCATCGAGCTCGGGCGACGATTTCAGCGACAACAGATCGAGATCGTGATCGCGATAGGCTTCCTCCAGCGAAGCAAATGCGCGGTCCTTATCACCAAGCTCCGCGTAATCGAGCGCGGCGGAATAGGCCGGATGTGGATAAAAGCGGAGCACGGCCAGCGATTGCAGGAGAAATCCGCGCCGGCCCGATTTCGCATAAGCCTGCGCAATGGCATCGACGGCGCCGGGGCCGAGGAAATCGGGGCTCAATTCGGCCGCGCGTCGTAATTCCTTCAGCGCGGAGTCGTACTCTCCCAGATGACGCCAGGCGCGCGCCGCGCCATCATGTGGCTGGGGAAAATCCGGCGCGATGGTTGCGGCTCTTTGATACTCCTCCAGCGCCTGCCGATATTGCCGCGCATTCTGGAGAATCTGTCCCGCCTCGTGATGAATGATCATGGAGAACGGGTCGAGCTCTTCGGCGCGGCGAATCTCCGCGATCGCTTGCGCGTGTCGGCCGAGAACCGAAAGCAGTTCCGCATACCATTGATGCGCCGTGGCAAAATTCGGATCGAGTTGGAGTGCGCGGCGGAATTCCTTTTCCGCGCCGGCGAAATCCCAGTTCCGCAGGAAACGTACATAGGCCATCGAACAATGCGCTTCGGCGAGCTGGTCATCTAGCGCGATGGCGCGCGCAGCGGCATCCTGCGCCTTGCGCAGGAGTTCGTCGGGTGGGGCGTGGTTGTAAATACTTTCCAGCAGATAGGTGTCGGCCAGCCCCGCGTAAGCCAGCGGATTTTTGGAATCCTTTGCGACGGATTCCAGGAAGTAATTTTCGGCCTTGCTGAAGCCATCCGCGGTGCGTTTGTTCCAGTAGTAGCGGCCCTGGAGATAATCCTGGAAGGATTCGGGCGCGATGGGGTGGCGTCCGGCGAAATATTGTTTTTCCAGCGGCGTCAGTTGCACGCCGATCTGGTTGGCGATCTCTTCGGCCAGTTCGTGCTGCATGGACGACGCATTCTCCATGCCGCGCTCCAGGACGTCGGCCCAGATGTGACGGTCGTTGCGCGCATCGAGCAGCTGGACGTTCACCCGGATCCCGTCACGTCCCCGCTCGACGGAGCCTTCGACGATGGCATCGACATCGAGCTCCTGGGCAATCGCCGGCAACGGCTTGGTGGTCTTTGCGTATTGCTGCACCGAGGTGCGGGACACGACGCGCAGCGAACCGATGCGCGCGAGCTCGGTGATCAGTTCATCCGTCATCCCCGCGGCAAGATAATCCTGCCTGCTGTCGCCTGTGAGGTTGGCCAGCGGCAACACCGCGATGGAACGCATCGCCGGATGGGGCGGATGCATCTGCGGCTGCAGGATGAAGAGGAATGCGGCGGCTGCGCCGATGAGAAGGATGGTGCCAAGACCCAACTGCACCCAGTGCCGGGCGAACCAACTCTTCCACGGCTCCGTTGCGTCAGCAGGTGTGGATGGCGCAACCGGAGAAGCCGCCGGCGCGATCTCGCCCGTTCGGCCCGCGAGCCATTCCTGCAACTCTTCCGTATAGGCGAAAATCTTGGCGCCGCGACCGCCCGGCACGCGATGGATGGGCAGGCCGCGCTCGCGTTCCCACCGCCGCACGGTGCTTTCGTCGGACTCGAAGAAAGCCGCGACCTCCTTCCACGATCCGAGGCGGCGATTTTGTGACGGGGGATCGCTGGCGGCCGGCATTGCTTAAACTTCGAGGTTTCCCTGCAGATGCGCGCAGATACCCGCAAACGCCCGTCGCCGAAAGGCCGGGCCGCGATCATTCTGAATCGGCTGCCTTGGGTTGCCAGGCTGCGTCCGCGGGTCGGGGCCAATCCGGCGGGACCCAATCAAGACAGGAATACGAAAATGAACAGCAAGCTTATGACAGGCCTGGCGTGCGCGGCGATGATGTCCGCGTGCATGAGCGTCGCCAATGCCAAGGCCCTCTATTTCATCGCCGACGTCCCTTCCACGGCCGATGGCGGCATCGACTCCGGCGTGTCCTTCAACGCCGGCCAGACCGTGTCCGTGAAGGCGCAAGGGCTGATCACCGTCACCAGTGTGCAGCCGGAACCCGCGAAACCGCAGGCGGACGGCAGCGAAGGCTATTTTACGCCGGATGGCGCGCTCGGACCGGATGGCTCGGGTACCGCTCCCGATTGCCAGCTGGGTCAGCTGATCGGCACGATCTCTGGCACCGGCGTGTGGCATTGCCTGGGCAAGAAGGCGAGCTTTGTTGCCGACGGAACGGGCGACCTGATCCTGGCGATCAATGACTGGCCCGGCAATTATTCCGACAATCTCGGCGATTTCGACGTGCTCATCGAAGCGCCCTGAGGAAGCCCCTTCGGGCTACGCTCTCCAAACTGTAAAGAAGGAACGGGGCAGGGCTCATCCTGCCCCGTTTTCTTTGGGGGTGCGGCGCGTCAGTCTATTGGCGACGAAGCGTATCCCTCAGTCGCGGCAGGCCGGAATTGGTTACGGCCGCACCGTCTTTCACCAGTGTGAACGGCGTGCTGGCCGAATAGCCGGTGACGCCATCGGGTGTGTAGTAGATGGTGACCATCTTCGTCTTCATGTCGAACAGCAACTGATAGATCACCGGCGCCCCGCCGAGATCCGTTGCCACGTCCAGCACCTTGGCGTCCGGTGTGACTTTCACTTTCGCCAAAGTGCCCGCCATGTTGGCGTCATCGCAGTTCGTGGCGTCGGACTGACCGACGATCGCGCCGGCTGATTCCGTCAGCGTGTAGTGGTCGCACAGCCCGGTCAATAGAATGCTATAGGTTTTGGTGTTCTGGGCATAGGCGCTGGTGGCGGCGGCCAGCAGGGCGCATGTTACAACGAGCAGTCTTTTCATTTCCTGTCTCATCCTAATTATCCGTTATTTCACATATGGCTGTCACAGCGGCCGCCGCGGAGTCAACGGCGAAGATATAAGTCGATTTCATATACGGGGTAATGTAACGATGGAACTGACACGGGTGGCGGGTTTCGTCGCAAAGACGATGTTAACCGGGCTTGGCGAGACTAAGGTTCGGTTGCCAGGGCGCCTGGCATCTTGAGGACGCAGCTCGAACGCAATTGCGATACCGGGCAGCCTATGTGGGGGACGGAAAATGGATCGATCGCCTGAGCCGGTAATAGTCCGGCGTTACAAGGGACATCAGAGCAACGCGACCGAAGCATTCCAGAAAGAGGCGCAGACTCTCTCAGCGCAAGGATATTATCCGGCCGGGCAAAGCTGGGCCCCGGGAACCTGGGGGTGCGGGCTTTTCCTTATCGGGATTTTGCTGTGCTTTATCGGCATCGGCGTCTTGATCCTGATCTACATGCTTTTGGTGAAGCCGGACGGAACCCTGACCGTTACATATGAGTATCGCGCCCCGAGTGCCGCTCCGGAGCCGGAAAAACTGTGCCCGCGATGCGCAGAGCATGTCAAAGCCGCCGCAAATGTTTGCCGCTTTTGCGGTCACGAATTTGATACGCCGTCACCGGCGTGATCACGGCGATTGAAGGACTAACACCGCGCCGGCGGCGGCCGGTGATTTCAATACATTCGCTGCAAGCGCCACGCCGATGAACACAGCTATGCCGGCTACGCTCACGGCGCCAAAGTGTGGCGTCGGCAACAGGCTGCCTAAGACGCCCGGCACGCAGAGCGCAATGTCGATGTGAGCGAAGCGCAACCGCTCCAAGCGGTGTGAACGAAGGAACCACGGAACAATACGTGTGGGGCAATATTTATGCCGTCGCCGCATTCAGATGACTATGCTATCGCCCCGTTTGCCAATTTATGCCGCTTTGGGAAGTGAGTAGCGGCGGCAATGTTCGAGATACGCACCTTCATGCATCGCAACCAAATCGACTACACTTGTCCACAGCCAGGACGGCGCGTCCAATGTCTTTGAACTTCGCTGCTCCAGCGCTTTCTTCCATTCACGCCGTTGCGTTTGATCCATCTGGCGCGCGTGTGCCGCGCCCACAACCGATGCGAGATAGCGCGCGGCATGGATGGCTTCATCCGGTGTCAAAGTTTCCATCTCAAGCTTCAGATCCTGAGGCATGAGTTCACGCACCACGACCGAACGCCTAATTCGCAATTGCTACGTCTTTGGGTACGCGAAGAACGCAGATCACCCCGCCCGGTTCGAACAAATGCTCGACATGCCCCCGGAAGTCTTCTGCCAGAAGTGATTTTATTACCCGGCTCCCGAAACCCGACTGTGTTGGCGCGGTCACCGGTGGTCCGCCCGCCTCGCGCCATTCAAATTGGAAAACGCATTCGGTGTCGGCGCTCCACACAATATCAACACGGCCGTCCGGAACGGAAAGCGATCCGTATTTCATGGAATTCGTCGCCAGTTCATTCAACGCCAGCGCGAGCGTCAGCGCCTGGTTCGGCTTCACGGCGTAGTCCGGTCCCCGAATGCTGAATCTGTCCTCACCCGCGCGATAAGGCGCCAAAGCGCTTTCCACAATATGCCCCACGAGTCCGTGCGACCAGCTCGACTCCGTCAGGACATTGTAGGCATCGCTCAAAGTCTTGATTCGGGAGATGTAAACGGCGCGCGCCTCCCGGTGGACTTCGCCACGGAAAGTTTGATTCGCCAGAGCAATCACTGTCGTGAGGGTGTTTTTGACCCGGTGAGTCAATTCTTGGGTCAGGAATTGCTGCCGCTCGGTATTTTCCCGAAGAACCTGGAGCGCTTTCGATTCGTCCGTGATGTCGCGGGAGATCGAAAGAAAATGCGAAGGCTTTCCGTCCGAACCAAAGATGGGTGAGACCTGTACATCCCAAAATCGGGGCGTACCTTTCGCAGTGTTCGCGGCATTCCGGAATCGGGCGGTGCGGCCTGCTCTTGCCTCCTCAAGCGCGGCGATCGCCTGAAGGTTGCCTTCTCCAGCCCAGAAGTCGGGCCATGGGCAACCCTTGAGCGCTTCAAAGTCTTCGACCTCCATCACCCGCTTCCCGCCCTCGCTCATAAACTGGAGCCGTCCGTCGAGATCGAGAATCTTGATGCAGTCACCGCAGCCCGCGAGCACGCCGCGAAGCAAATCGCCGTTCCCGACAAGCCCGTGGCCGGCGGCGGCGAGTTCTTCGTTCATGGCGGCAACGAGATGACTGGTCGGCATGACTGCGGCTCCTGGTAGCGGGAGCGCGACGACCGTCTCTCAGGCACCATTCGCCGTAAACCGCGTCTGATGCTGAGACCCTTTTATCGGGTTGGTGCGAAAAACGCGAATCTATGACGTGGGGGCAAGAGAGTCGTCCAGCGCCTGAGTATACAGAATGGTCATTATCTCGAAACACATTTGATGGTGCGGGCAGCAGCGCGCGAGAAACTGGACCGAAGGTTTCCAAGCGGTGGCGCCTCGCACCGTCGCAATAGGTAATACGTACGCAATCGCCGGTTTCGGTCTCCCCGCTCCAAGGCGCGGCATTTCAAACTCCAGCAGGTGCTGTCGATCTCATCATATTTGCTGCAAGCGCCACGCCGATGAACAACGCAACGCCGGCAACGCCGACGGCGGCATCGGTATAAAGAAGGCCGTTAGCGCCCCAGCGGTCGTGCCCCATGCCGTCGACGATCCCGAGATAGATCAGCGGCACGTTCGAGATCCCGCTTAGGAGATTCGACTTCGTGCCGGCAGCGCCCTTACCGATGGTTTCAAACACCACGGCGGCAAAGGCTGCATAGCAAAAGCCGGTGATAAAGGCGTAGAGCAGCACGAAGATGACAAACATCGCCTCCGTCCGCGGTGCCAGAGCCATCGCCACCGTAGCGGCCGCGAGAACGAGGCCGAACAAACAATAAGCCGTTTTGCGGTCGATGAGGTCGGATATCCAGCCTCCGATCAGGCAGCCCACGATCGAGACCACGCCGCTGAGTACGCCATTGGCCAGCGCCACGGCATCGGCGCTTGCATGCCAGTCGCCGGCGACGGCGGACCAGAGATTTTGCGCCGCGCCCACGCCGATGGGCAGCAGCATCAAGAAGAATACAAGCGCGCCGCGTATTGTGGTGAGCAGTGACCAGCACTCGCGGCCGACATTCGCGAGACTTCCCAACAAATTCTGCGTGCGATGTTCCGCCGAAGGCTCGCTGAGAAACAGAAGCGCAAG
>DASXXW010000066.1:0-3049 GCA_036502865.1 Rhizomicrobium sp. | reverse complement strand
AGGCACAGCCGGGGCTGGCGCAACTGCCGAGCCGGATAGGACCACCGCACAAGTGGAGCTCATGAAGGTTCGGGTTTCAGGCAAACAGATGGAAATCGGCGCAGCGCTGCCGGAACATGTTCGTCAGCGGCTGGAAATCGTGCTGACGAAGCATTTCGATCGCGGCGCGGAAGCAAACGTCGTTTTCTCTCATGAAGGATCGGGATATCGTGCTGATTGCACGGCGCATCTCGACACAGGTGTTGTGCTTAACGCGCAGGGCGATGCACATGATGCGCACCAAGCCTTCGAAGCGGCATTCGAAAGGCTGGAAAAACAGATACGCCGCTACAAACGGAAGCTCAGGAATCATCACGAGAAGGCGAAACTGCCCAAGGAAGCAGGCGCCTGAATTCAGGCAGGCAATCATGGAAATTGTCGATTTGCTGGTGCCCGAGGCCGTTATTCCGGCTCTCAAGGCGCCCGGCAAGAAACAGCTACTTCAGGAACTTGCTCATCACGCCGAGCGGCTGACGCAAATCCCGGAGCGGCGTATTCTCGAGACTCTGATCGAGCGCGAAAGGCTCGGCAGCACCGGCATGGGCCAAGGTATCGCAATTCCGCATGGGCGGATTCCGGGTCTCGACAAAATCAGTGGTTTGTTTGCGAGGCTCGAAACGCCTGTTGCTTATGAGGCGGTCGACGATCAGCCGGTCGATCTCGTATTTCTTCTGCTGGCGCCGGAAAGCGCAGGGGCGGACCATTTGAAAGCGCTCGCGCGCGTATCGCGTCTTCTCCGCCATCAGCCAACCTGCGAGAAGCTTCGCGCGGCCACCAGATCGGAAGTGATTTACGCCCTTCTCACCGAGCCCACCAATGGCGGCGCCAGTTCCCAGGCCGCTTAGGGGCATCGGTTATCTTACTCCCGATATATAATTATCAGGCGTTTCGGCCTTCACTTGCGAGCCGTGACAGATCCCGGGGAAAGAAAAAGCGGGCCGCCAGAGCCCGCTTTGTTATTACCGAATAATGACGCTCGGCTGGAAATCGCGATCCGCGGTCAATGCACGCTGACGGGTGTGAATTCATTCTGCACCGCCGCGCCATAGGCCGTTTCATAGGCGTCCGTGAATCCCAGCACCCGCCCATCGCCGGCATGGAGCACGTAGAGTTTGACCTCGTCGGGAACCTTGATTCCCGGGGGCAATATTCCCATACGACGCGCTTCGCCGGCCGGTGTCGGCTTGATATAGGCGATACGCGGATCAACCTGCTGGAGATCCGCCGTTGTGAGGTCCGGGATAAAATCCATCTCGCTCATGACTTGTCTCCTTCCAACCAGATGTGGGGAGGACTGCGCCGGGATCAAGCGTTCCGGCAAATGGATTAAGGAAACGAAATCAGCCGGCTTTGGCTGCAAGCGCGCATAATGCAATCAATGTCTGCGGCAACACCCATCCATGCGCCTCGCCGACCTGTGCCTTGGCGAGTTCATTTTCAAGGACGGCTTGCAAATTATGAGACGCGAGTTTCTCGCGTAGAGCCTGGGCGGTTTTCACCGCATCGAAACCGGGTTGTGTTCCCAGAAATGCCGCTCCGATGCGTATTGCATTTTCGCGATCGGGCAGTTGCGCCAGAAGATCGTCATAAGGTGAGGCTGGGTGGCGCGATGCCAGAAATTTCGGTGCTTCCCACAGGGCTGCGCCCGCGACCGCGACAACGGCACCCCCGGCCAGAACCTTAAGCAGCGGCCGCCGCGTTATCTGCGCCTTGCCGGTCACACTCATTTGAACTGCGCCTTCAGATGGTCGGCGAGACGCAGCACCAGCGCGATCAGATTGAGGGTGGGATTGGAGGCACCATAGGTCGGAAAGACGGCGCTGCCGGCGACATACAGGTTGTTGATGCCATGCACTTTGGAATTAGGATCCACCACTCCGAACTGCGGATGGATATGCATGCGCGCCGAGCCCATGTGATGATTGCCCCAGTCCATTCCCGCAAGCCATTCCGCGCGCGTGCTGTGCCGCAGACGGATCATGCCGGTGCGCGCGGCGAGAAGCTGCCGTCCGAGCTCCTTCAGCGTGTTGCGATATTGCAGAAAATCATTGTCGGATACGCGCATGTCGAGTTTCAGGCGCGGCATGCCGAGCGCATCTTTCTCTCCCGTGAGTGACAGTCGCCGGTCGGGATCCGGAGCGATTTCGAGGCCGCAGCCGAGCGTAAAGGCGCGCATATGCGAAGCGTCGATTCCATAGAGGGCTGCGATCTCTGCGACTGCCGCCTGGCCCGTGCTGTCGAGCTGAACCTCGCCTTCGACCGTGGCCAATGATCCCGCGACGTGATGTTCCTCGCGATAGCTGTTGAGCGGCGCGAATGCCGCGCGGATCACGGCGTCGCTGGTCGTCTGTACAAGCTGATAGTAAGGCGCGATGCGACCGTCGAATACAACAAGCGTCGCTGTCTCCGCAGGGATGGGATGATCGGCAAAGAAGCGGCCAACAACACCGTGTGCATTGCCCACACCGGCTGTCATCACATCGTTCGAAGCGAGCAGCAGGCGCGGTGTTTCGATACCGCCCGTGGCGATGATAGTGATTTTGGGTTTTACGGTGAAGCGGGTGCCGGAAAGCGTCGCGACATCGAGATGGTCGAGCACCTTTGCATCCGGTGTAAGCCGCAAGCCCGTCACATTGGCATGGAGATAGACGTCGAGATTTGGGATGCGTTTCAGGTCGTCGGCATAGCGCTCGCCGAAATGGGTTGGCAGCACGCTGCCGCGCTGTTTGCTGAACTGGAAGAAAGTCGTGTAGACGCCGCCGGAACCGAGTTTCAGCGGTGCGCCGAAAGTCCGCGACCATTGCGACTGGTCATCATAGATGAAGGGACCGGCCTCGATAAGCGATTGGGCACGCGCGTAATAGGGTTCGATCTCCCGGCGCGGAAAGGGCCAGCCGGAATAAGGCGACCAGTCGCGCAACTCGAAATCGACCGGGTCGAGCGGACGGCACCAACCGCCCCAATGATTGCTGCAACCGCCCAGATAACGCAACCGCGTCGCATCTAATGG
>DASXXW010000065.1:0-14645 GCA_036502865.1 Rhizomicrobium sp. | reverse complement strand
GCGCCGGGTGCCGGCTGCTGAAGAAGCGGTATGAGAACGCTATTAAGTCCATCCAGCGTGAAAGCGCCAGATTCGGCGTATCTCACGATACCGCTACGGTCGATGACAAAGTTCGTCGGCATTTCGCCCCGGATTGGTTGATAGGGGCCGTCAAAATCCCGCACCATGGAAAGCGTCAGCGCATCCGCGATGGGCTTCAACTTGTTCGGAGAGACGGATCCTTCCGTCGATAAGGCCACGACCCGAAGCCCATATTTGCTTTGAGCCCTGTAATAGCCTTCAAGCAGCGGAAGCTCATGCTTGCACGGCGTGCACCACGTCGCCCACAGATTCAGAAGAAGAACCTGGCCCTTGAAATCCGCCAGCGACACGGGTTTTCCATCCAGTGTCACGGCGGTGAAATCAGGAGCCGGAGCGCCGACAGTCACGCTCGATGCCCATGCCGGCGCGATCGACATGCATAGAAGGATTGCCAAAAATCTGCAGTTTCGCCCCAACATAGTAGCCCCCGTCGCAATGTGTTTTGGACAGTAGCACCCGCTGCATTTCCTGCAATTGCCTTTTGGGGTGTCGGCCCAGGGGGAATATCCCCGGCACTCGATCAACGCTTTGTGTAATCCCGTTCCGGGCCGACCGGTTAAGATGCCGGCGTTCGCAGGAAGGGGACCGCCGTGAAAACGTACATCTTCGCCGCCGCAATTTCGCTGGCCGCCGCAATCCTATCGGCCACGGCCGTGTCGGCGGACATCCCCGACAACATCGCCAAAGCCGCTGCCGATACCTCACGTCCCGCCGCTGACCGTAAGCTCGATGGCGATCGCAAGCCCGCCGAAGTGATGAGTTACGCCGAGATACGGCCCGGCGAGACGATTGCCGAATATCTCCCGGGTGGCGGCTATTATACCCGTATGCTGAGCGACGCCGTCGGTCCGACCGGCAAGATTTACGCGCTCGAAACCACGGGTTGGGGTGCGGACAATATCAATGCGGCTGAGGCTCTTCCGGCGGAACCCGGCCACGCAAACATATCCGTCGATCTCGCGCCCCTTGGCGAGTTCCGCCTGCCCGAGAAAGTCGACCTCTTCTGGACGACGCTCAACTATCACGACCTTCACATTCCGAAATATGCGACGATCGACATGCTGGCGTTCAACAAACATGTTTTCGATTCGCTCAAGCCGGGCGGAGTCTATTTCATCATCGATCATGCGGCCGCGGCGGGAACGGGTGCGAAACTTTCGCCCAAGCTTCACCGTATCGAAAAAGCGACAGTGATTTCCGAGGTGACGGCGGCCGGATTCAAATTCGCGGGCGAGAGTGACATCCTCCACAACCCGGCCGACGATCATTCGAAGGTGGTGTTCGATCCGGCCATTCGCTGGCACACCGACCAGTTCATTCTCAAATTCGTCCACCCATGAACCAATCAGGCGGTCCGCAGGTCTCTATTTCTTGACGGCGAATACAGTGCCCCATCCGTCGCTGCCTTCCCCATATGTGGTGCCGTAGAGCTTGCCCGCGCGCCCCAATATCACGCCCGCTTCCGGCCAGGCGCCGTCGGCAGGCCCCGCGAAGGTGTACGGCACGGATTCATTTCCCTTCGGGGTGACTTTGAACACGACGCCGTCTCCATCGGTATTTCCGCCTCCGATCGTAGTGCCATAAAGATTGCCGCCGGCATCGGCGACGACACCGCCATAGGGCTCGCTGCCATCGCTTATTCCCTTGAAATTATAAAGCACGGTTTCGGTGCCGTTGGACGCAAGCCTGAAGACCGTGCCACACCCTGCTCCGTTGCAGCCCTGCCCGCCGCCATTCCGCGTGGTGCCATAGAAATCACCCGCTTTGTCTTCGATCAGACCTGCTTGAGGATTGGCGCCGTCGCTGCCGCCGGCGAATGCATGGAGCGTCTTGAAACTCCCGTTAGGTGAAAGCTTGAAAACTGTGCCCGCGTCATTCGGACCTCCTCCTCCCGCCGTGCCGTAAAGATCGCCTTTCTTGTCCATCAGCAGATTAGCTGCAGGAAATTCGCCGTCGCTCGCGCCGGAAAAGCTATGCAACACCGTGAAAGTACCATCCGGGGTAAGTCGGAATATGGTTCCGCATCCGGTGCCGGAACAGCGTGAACCGCCGCCCTGACTTGCCGTGCCATACAGATTGCCCGACGTGTCGGCGATCAGGCCAGCGAACGGCATTCCACCATCACTTCCCCCGGTGAAACTATGGAGAATGGTTTCCGTGCCATTCGGCGCCACTTTGAATACGATGCCCTGATCGGCTGAGCCGCCCTGACTGGTTGTACCGTATAAATTGCCGGCCGCATCCTCGAGCAGCCCCGCTTCCGGCCTTCGCCCGTCTTTCCCGCCTGCGAAAGATAGAGGATGGATTCCGCGCCATTCGCGGTCAGTTCGAAAACCACGCCGTCATTGCTCGTGCCGCCCTGAAGCGCAGTCCCAAAAAAATTGCCGCTTGTGTCGGTAATCAGCGGAGCGTTGGAGGTGGCGCCGTCAGCGCCGTCGAGAAACACATGCAGCACCTTGAACGGTTTAGCCTGTACGCTGCCTGGCAGCGACGCGGCCAACACAGAAACAGCAGCAAGCATGCAGACAGCCACACCACGCATCGAAAGCTCCCTCCCTGAGATCGGCTAATGGACGAATGAATGTGCGGGCCTATTCCCGGAGGCCGCTTGCATTTGAGAGCAGAGGACGTCTGGAGGCGGCGCGCGGCTGAAGCAACCCTCGCCGGCGATTGATGATATTCCGGATTTGCCGAGACCGAGATAAGCTGGCCGCGTATCTTTGGAGGTGCGCATGACAAATTCAGACACGGAGGCTAACGCCGCCTTCTCCTATGCCACCCATCTGAACATCCTTTTTCCGCAGCTGGAAAAAATCGATGTGGCCGCGCTGGCGGAGGCGGTTGAAGATCGCTGGTATAATCAGACGCTCTGCCAGGTGAACGGCTCGGTGGTACGACTTGGCGTCATGCAGGGCGAATATCACTGGCACAAACATGACGATGACGACGAATTCTTCTTCTGTCTGGAGGGCGAATTTCTGGTCGATCTCGAAACGCACACCGTTGCCCTGGGACCGCGCCAGGGATTTGTCGTTCCCAAGGGTACAATCCACCGGACGCGCGCACCGGAAAAATGCGTCATCCTGATGGTCGAGAATGCCGGTATCGTGCCGACCGGCGATTGACTGCGTACTTTATTGTTCGCGTGCCGTTGTCGGATCGATCGTCTTCGAAATTTCGGTGATCTTCGACGCGGGAAATCCGCTCAGTTCGGAGTGCTTGTGGATGAACGACTCGTCCTTGGCCAGATAGACGCAGAATGTCTTGTCGCCGGCTACGTAGCTCTCGATCCATTGAATGTCCGGCGCGAGCTGGGCGAGAGCGGCATTCGACTTCTGTGCGGCGGCACGCAATGCATCACGCTCGGCGCTGCCGATCTGCGGAATATCACGTTCGATGATAAAGCGGCGCATCACTTATCCTCATTTGATCGCAAAGAAGCCTATAGCACCCACGACACCCTCACAAGACGCCCGTCAGCCATGCGGAAGCAGGAAGCCGGCGCCATCGGCGATCCAGTGGGCAAGCATGTTCGCCCAGAGATTGCGGCGCCAGAGATAGAGAATTGTCAGCACCACGCCGCCATACCCCGCAACGATCAGTTGCGGCGCGCCCCAACCCGCAAGATGGGCATAGGTGAACGCCACGCAGGTAACAACCGCCGCGAAAACACGGCTTCCCGTCAGTTCAATCAGCCGCTCAATGGGATAACCACGAAACAACAATTCCTCCGCAACAGCTGCGCGCGTAACGAGAAGCACCCGGTACCAGAACGGGGTCTGCATCAGCGTGCCGATCTCGGCTTCGTTCACCTGCAGATGAAGCATCGGAAATAGAACGAAGTAGATGACCATGATGCCGCCCACCATGAGCAGCCCGGCGAGTACGGCCAGCATTATGTCGAATACCCCCGGACGGCGAAATCCGATCGACGCGAAGGTACGCCGCTCGCCGAATGGCACGTAAAGCAGCAGCACAACAACCGTGATCCACCAGAAGATCTCGCGGCCCAGTGGCAGGCCGATGCCGCTATAGGTCGCGCCCCACTGGCCCAGCGGCAGGAATGTCGCCACGCCGAGAGTCAGCAGCAATCCAATGAGAATCCGAATACGCCGCGCGCGGGTCAACATCTAATTGCGGGCGATGCGCTTCGGACGCCGCACCAATTCGCCGCCGCAATTTGGGCAACGATTTTCCATTGACGCCGTGCACGCGCTGCAGAACGTGCACTCATAAGAACAGATATGCGCGTCCGTACTGTCCTTGGGGAGTGCGGAACTGCAGCGCTCGCACGCTTCCCGCATTTCCAGTGCCATGCAGCGAATCCCGCTAATCCCGGCGCATCATATCATTGAGCTTCAGCGAAGCGAACGCCTTGTCGAAAAACGGTTCGGAGCTTCCGTCCCGCAAAAAAACTTCCGTAAGCTGATGCGTATGACCCAAGGATGCTTTTGCGAGTCCGGCGCCCGCGCTCAGCCGGCGTACGCCCAATGCCCGCAACCTCGCCGCATCGGGAAGACCCGGCCAAGCCAATATGTTGAGCGGGCGACCGACTTCACGCACGAGATTGCCAATGGTCGTTTCGTCCACGGCGCCGGGAGCGAAAATGGAATTTGCGCCCGCCGCACTATAGAGACGTGCGCGCCTGACTGTTTCATCGAACGCAGCCTGCCCTTCGGCGAGATTATGAAGATACACATCTATCCGCGCATTGATCCACAGATCGACGCCGGATTTGACCGCGGCTTTGCGCACCTGTTCGATCTTGGCGCAGAGCAATTCGGGCGCATCGAGCCCGTCCTCGATATTCACGCCAACGGCGCCTGCGTCGACGATACGCGCGGCAAATTCCGCGGCTGCCAATGAATCTTTCGTATAGCCCGCCTCAATGTCGGCCGTCACCGGAACACTAACTACGCGCGCGATCTCGCGAACTGTCGTTATCAGGATTTCGGAGGGAATCGCTTCGCCGTCCGGATAACCATGCGCCCACGCGACGGCTGCACTGGACGTCGCTATGGCCTTCGCGCCGGCATGTTCGACAATGCGTGCGCTGCCCGCATCCCAAGCATTGGGAAGAATGAGCAGGCCGTCATCATGCAGCGCATGGAATATCTGTGCCTGATTGTTTGTCGTCACGCCGTAGCCTCCAGTTTGAACTCCGCGCGGGAATGCCGCGCTTCATGTTCCAGCAACCATTTTTTCCGCGGCAAGCCGCCGCCATAACCCGTCAGCGAGCCATTGCTGCCGATCACGCGGTGACACGGCACAACAAGGCTGATGGGATTGGAGCCGTTTGCGAGCCCCACCGCGCGCACGGCTTTCGGCTCGCCGATTTTCTTTGCCAACGCGCCATAGCTTGTGGTCTCGCCGATCGGAATTTTGCACAGAGCATTCCAAACCTTGTTCTGGAAAGGCGTTCCCTCGAAAACGACAGGAATGCGGTCCAGCGCTTCCATGTCGCCCTTGAAATAAGCCCGGAGTGTCGTGGAGTGGCCGGATGGATCGCGCTTTGCCGACAGCTTTGCACCTGGATAATACCTTTCAAACGCTCGTCGCCAGCGCTCCTTGTCATCGTCGAAATATAATATTCGCATCGCGCCGGCCTGATCGACGACAATGACCACATCGCCGACCGGAGATTTGATGCGGTCAAAATAGAACATGTCCTGCTCAGCCATTGGCAATGCTCCTGATATCCGTATCCGCTGTCCAGAGGTGTTGCGCCGCATAGGCGCGCCAGGGCCGCCAGGCTTCTGCGCGCGCGGTCAGAGCTTTCGGCGTAAGCCTCTTGCCGTCCACTTCCATCGCACGCAGCAGACCAACATCCGCCGCCGGGAAAGCATCGCTGTCTCGCAATGCACGGAGCGCCCAATATTGGGCCGTCCATTCGCCAAATCCGGGCAATGCAAGCAGGCGCGTCAATACATCTTCCGGCGCCCCGCCTGGTTCGAACAGTTCGGGTTCGCCGACCGCCGCGCGCGCAAGAGTCTGCAAAGCGGCGATGCGCGCCCGTGGCATTCCGAAACCGGTCAGATCCGCATCCGCGATTTGTGCCGCAGTTGGAAATACATGTGTCAGCGCGTCATAACCGGTTGTTTCACGCGTCACCGGCGTTCCAACAAGGCGTGCGAGTTTTGCGGCGAGTGTTCGGGCACCCGAGACTGTTATCTGCTGACCGAGGATCGCGCGTATCGCATATTCGAACGGATCCCAGGCGCCGGGGGTGCGCAACCCTGGCCGCCGCGCAATCAGCGGCGCAAGCCCGGCATCGCGGGCGAGATGAGAACCGATCGCTTCCACGTCCGCATCGAGATCGAACATGCGCCGCAGCCGTCCAACGACTGGCAGCAGCGCGCGCAATTGCGGCAGGCGGATTGTTGCTACGAGGCAATTCTTACCCGGCGCGATTTCAAAGCTTCCGATATTGCCGTCCACGAAGATGGTTCGGCTGTATCGGCCGCGTTCGACCCGCTCTACGCCGGGAATGGCACGTTCCGCGAAAAAACCCAGAATGGAATCCCAATCATAGGGCGGGCGATAGCTGAGGCGCAGTGTTACCAGCGAGGGTTCGGCAGCAGGTTTTTTGGACAGACGAAGCTCGCTTGGCACGCGGCCGTAAAGCTTGCGGAAAGCATCATTGAAACGTCGCACACTGCCGAACCCCGAGGCTTGCGCAATCTCGGACATCGACAATTTGGATTCCTGTATCAATTGCTTCGCAAAAAGAATGCGCCGCGTTTGAGCAACGGCAATCGGAGGGACGCCCAGATGTTTGTCGAACAGGCGGCGCAATTGGCGCTCACCCAAACCGAGCTTTTCGGCGAACATGGGAAGGCTCGCTTCCCCGCCATCGAGCGCGCCTTCCGCGATCAGCGCCAATGCGCGCGATACCGAATTCGACGTGCCGCGCCAGGCGGCGGCATCGGGTGAGATTTCAGGGCGGCAACGCAGGCATGGCCGGAAGCCTGCCATATGGGCCGCCGCCGCACTCGGGAAGAAGCGGCAATTCTCCCGCTTGGGCGTCCGCGCCGGACAGATCGGTCGGCAATAGATGCCGGTCGTTTTCACGCCGACAAACAGGCGCCCGTCGAAACGCGCGTCACGGGCAGACAGTGCGCGATAGCAGATATCGTCGGTGGGAAGTGTCATCGTCATGGGCTGAATATGGTGTGCCCGCGCGAAAATGTCTGGCCATTTTCGGACATGGTCGTCAACTCGGCAACGGCATCGCCGAATTCAAATGCGGTGGTCCCGGAGGGAATAATCGAGTAGTATAAGCCGTCAGGGGATCGATCGAGGCTGGCGGCCCGTTTCAGGGAGGACAGCATGAAACCCATGATTTTGGCAGCCGCGGGCCTGTCGGCGGCTCTGTTCGCCAACCCCGCCGCCGCGCACATGAAAGCGACCGATCTGTTCGATTTCGATCAGGCGAGCGGTTACGCGCCGTGGTCGGGGTTCGTCGTGGACAGCCATGGAACTATCATCGGGACAAATCCCGCCGGGGGCGAAGGATCCTGCGACGGTGGCGCGGGCTGCGGCACCATCTACGAACTCAAGCCGCCTGCCAAAGGCAGCGCATCCTGGTCGCTGGATGTGCTCTATGATTTTCAGAACCAGGGCGATGGCTGGTTTCCCGAAGCGCCCGTTACGTTAGGCCCGCACGGTTCCCTGTTCGGATATCCGGCTGCGGGAAGTTTCGGAACTATCTTCCAGCTCGTGCGCCCCGCAAAGGGCAGCACCAACTGGACATATAATGTCCTTTACACATTTACGAACGGTACGGCCGCCAACCTTTTGAACGTCGACACTCCACTCGTATGGACCGGCAATGCCCTTTATGGAATCGCGTCCGGCGGATCGACCAAATGCGGGCAAGCAGGGTGCGGCAGCGTTTTTCGCCTGACACCACCAAAGTCGGGTACGGGTAGTTGGACTGAGAAGACGCTTGTCAGCTTCACCGGCAAATCGGATGGCGGCCAACCCTCGTCCATCATCGCATCGGGCGATGGAAATTCGCTCTATGTCTCAACCCTGTATGGCAAGGGCTCCGTTGTAGAAATCGCGCCGTCCGGCCACGGCAAATGGAGCGAGACAGTACTCACCAATTTCGGCGGCGGTACTGATGGAAGCTTTCCCTCCAGCCTTGTGCTTGCAAACTCCGGCACGATCTACGGCATCGCAAATCGCAATAGGGGTGGCGGACTTGCCTTTCAGCTGACGCAGTCCAACGGCACGTGGACGCGAACCAACATCGCGGATATTTCTTTTCATCACTACGGGCCGGGATCTCTCGCAACAGGACCCAACGGTACGCTGATAGGAGTCACCGAAGGCGATGTCGATTTCTATCCCGGGAATGTCTTTCAGCTTTCCTCCTCGGGCGGAAAATGGTCGGTGCATCAATTGTGGAGCTTTAATCGGGGTCCTGATCGCAATCCGCTCGATGTCGTGACCGGCCTGGGCGGACATCTCTATGGCGTGTTGGATGGCGGCGACTCGGACAATGGCTCGGTATTCGAGCTCAAATAATCAAGCGTCGTAACTGAGCACAACTTCGTCGGACGTTGGGACGGCCTGACAGGTGAGTACATAACCCTGTGCGACTTCCAAATCGCTCAGGCCGTAATTCTTCTTCATCGCCACGGTGCCGGATAGAATCTTTGCGCGGCACGTCGTGCACACGCCGCCCTTGCAGGCATAGGGCGCAGGCAATCCGGCCGCCTGCACGCTTTCGAGGATGTTTCCCTTCTCCGCATCGAACGGGATGCGTAACCGGCGTCCGTCCAAAGTCACCATGAGTCCGGTGCCGGCGGCTTTGCGCTGCAACGCTTCGTGGTTCGCGAGCTGCTCGGCCGACGGCGCGCTGGTCGAGAAGCGCTCGATGAAAATATGTTCGCCCGAGACGCCATATTGAAGCAGCGCCGACTCCGCCGCATCCATCATCGGACCCGGACCGCAGATGAAAAACGCATCGACATCCTTCACGTCGATGAGTTTCGAGAGCACCTCATCGCATTTGGCGCGGTCGAGGCGGCCGTTGAACAATTCGATCTCCTCCGCTTCGAATTCCAAGAAGTGATAGATTTCGAGGCGATCGAGATAGCGGTTCTTGAGTGCCGCGAGTTCTTCCAGAAACATGATCGAGACGGAGTCGCGATTGCCGTAGAGCAGTGTGAAGCGGCTCGCGGGTTTGGTTTCCAGTACGGTTTTTAGGATGGATATGACCGGCGTGATGCCGGAGCCGCCGGCAATGGCGACATACCGCGGCGAACGCGCGCTGCCTTCGGGAATGACAAAGCGACCCATCGGCGGCAGCACCTCGATGGTGCCGCCTTCGCGCAATTCGGTATTCGCCCAGACGGAAAACCGTCCCGCCGGCATCTGCTTCACCGCGATGCGGATTTCATTCTCCGACGGCGCAACGCATACGGAGTAATTTCTTCGCACGTCCTCGCCGTCCAAATTGGCTCGCAAGGTCAAATGCTGGCCCGCCTGGAATTTGAATATGTCTTTGAGATTTTCGGGTATCTCGAAACGGATGGACACCGCCTCGGCCGTTTCGCGGCGCACCTCGGCAATCTTCAGCGCATGAAATCCGCGATTAATCGACATGGCAGGTCAATGACATTTGAAACGATCGAAAGGCTCGCTGCAATCGAGGCATCGGTGAAGCGATTTGCAGGGCGTGGAGCCGAAACGGCTGATTTCTTCCGTCCGCGATGAGCCGCAACGCGGACATTCGGCGCGATCTTCCTGCAGGCTGTGCCGGGCCGCACCCTTCGGCGGCGGCGCGATGCCATAGGCGCGGAGTTTTTCCCGGCCCGCATCGCTGATCCAGTCGGTGGTCCAGGCAGGCGAAAGTGTCGTCTCGATCCGAATATCTTTCAGACCGGCTTCATCGAGCGCCGTGCGGATCGCGGCATGGATGGCGAACGTTGCCGGGCAGCCCGTATAGGTCGGTGTAATAATTACAGCCGGCGCCGGCCCGCTACGCACATCGCGCACGATACCGAGATCGACAATCGACACGCAGGGTATTTCGGGGTCTGGAACATGGCTGAGTAATTCGAGCACCAGTGTCTTAAGTTCTTTATCATCAAGATAAACAGTGTCATCCCCGCGAAAGCGGAGACCCAGTCCCTGCAATTGTTCGAATTTATGCATCGGTGCCTGCGCCACAACTTCGACTTTAGCACGTCTGGGTTCCCGCTTTCGCGGGAATGACGGTGTGGGCGTAATCACCACACCGCTCCGGGATAGGCGCGGGGCAGGAACTGCATCTCCGACAACAAATGCCCGAGATGTTCGGAATGATGGCCCAGGCGCCCCCCCTTGACGCCGCGCCGCGGCTTCGGCGCTTCAAGATTTGCTTCGGCGAGCGTGTGTGCGATCCGCGCGTCCCATTCGGCGCGCAGCGACGGCGTGCCGTCCTTTGCATCGAACAACTCATCGACGAAACGCCACATCCAGTCGAGACCGGCGATCATGCGCGCGCGGCTGTCCGCTGTCCCATCGCCCAGGCGCACCACCCATTCCGACGCATAGCGCGCGTGATAGGTGATTTCCTTCACCGCCTTGGCGCCGATTGCAGCGAGCCTTGGTTCCGATGCCGCCGCAATCTCCCGCATCAGCAATTCGTGCCAGTTCGAGAACAGGAATTGCCGCGCAATGGTCTGCGCGAAATCGCCATTGGGCTGTTCGACAAGCAAACAATTCCGGAAATCGAGCACATCGCGATGAAAAGCGAGCGTGTCGGCGTCGCGGCCCTGCCCCTCGATCTCACCGGCGACTCCAAGAAACAGCGTGGCCTGGCCGACAAGATCGAGCGCGATATTGGCGAGCGCGAGATCGACTTCCAGCATCGGCGCATGTCCGCACCATTCCGACAGACGCTGGCCGAGAATCAGCGCGTCGTCGCCGAGCCGGAGCGCATGATGAAACAGAACGTCATTCCCGCCCGGCATCAGATGTTCTTTATGTTTTCCGGGATGTTGTAGAATGTCGGGTGCCGGTAGACCTTGTCGGCCGCCGGCGCGAACAGCGCATCTGACTCGCCCGGATCGGAAGCCACGATCACGGCCGACGGAACTACCCACAGGCTCACGCCTTCCATCCGGCGCGTATACGTATCGCGTGCCGCCTCGACGGCCATGCGCGCATCCACGGCATGTACGCTTCCCGCATGTTTATGCGAAAGTCCGTTCTTCGCCCTGACAAACACTTCCCAGAGCGGCCATTCCCTGCTCATGTAATTACTCCGCCGCCAGGCGCGCGCCGCGCTTTGCTTCATGGGCGAGTGCGGCTTCGCGCACCCAGGCGCCTTCTTCCCAGGCATTCACCCGCGCAGCCATGCGTTCCTTCGCCACCGGGCCTTCGCCACGCACCACGGCGTAGAATTCTTCCCAATCGATCTCGCCGAAATCATGCGCACCACGCTCCTCGTTCCATCTGAGCGACGGATCGGGAACGGTGAGACCAATAGCATCTGCCTGCGGCACCGTTACATCAACGAATTTCTGGCGCAGCTGATCGTTGGTATCGCGCTTGATGCGCCAGCGCATGGATTGCGCGGAATTGGGCGAATTGTCGTCGGGCGGACCGAACATCATCAGCGACGGCCACCACCAGCGATTCAGCGCATCCTGCGCCATGCGCTTCTGCGCGGGCGAACCAGCGGCGAGCACCATCATGATTTCGTAGCCCTGCCGCTGATGGAAACTTTCTTCCTTGCAGATGCGCACCATGGCGCGCGCATAGGGACCATAGGACGTGCGTTGCAGCGGCACCTGGTTCATGATCGCAGCACCATCAACCAGCCAGCCGATCGCGCCGATATCCGCCCAGGTCAGCGTCGGATAGTTGAAGATGGTCGAATATTTTGCGCGGCCGGAATGGAGCGCTGCAAACATCTCGTCGCGGCTGGTACCCAAGGTTTCCGCCGCCGCATACAGATAGAGCCCGTGGCCGCCTTCGTCCTGCACTTTGGCCAGCAGCACAGCCTTGCGCCGCAGACTCGGCGCGCGCGTGATCCAGTTGCCTTCGGGCAGCATGCCCACAATCTCGGAATGCGCATGTTGCGACATCTGCCGGACCAGCGTCTTGCGATAGGCCTCCGGCATCCAGTCCTTGGGCTCGATGAAATCATCGGCGGCAACGCGCGCTTCGAAAGCCGCCAGCTTCGCCGGATCCTCGGCGATGGCGGGAGCCGCCGCCGCTTTGCCGTTCTTGTCTTTCAATTCGGTCGTGTACATCGCCGGAAATCTCTCTCCCCGCGGCAGGCTAAACCCTACAATAAACCGAACGAGCGGTCAATTAATCGGGCCGCTGTCTATGCGGCTCGAATTGCCCACAAATCAGCGCGTAAGCGCCGCCAAGGGGAGACTGATACGAACACGCAGTCCTTCCGCGCTCCAATCATGGTCCAATTGGCCGCCGAACTGCCGCTCCACCGTGACGCGCAGGAGCATGCTTCCAAAGCCCGCTGCTTCCGGCTGCCGGACTATTCGCGGGCCGCCATATTCGGACCAAACAAACTCGAGATTCCCCTTCTCGCTCCGAGTCCATTCCATATCGATTCGGCCGCATTCATCGACGAGCGCTCCGTATTTGGCGGCGTTCGTTGTCAGTTCGTGGAAGATCAACGCAACGCCGTTGAGGGCATGCTCTCCCAGCCCGACGGACGGGCCGGCGAACCGGAACCGCGATTGCACCGGCGAACGGTGTTCATGAGGACGGACGATCGCGCGCAGCAGCTCGTCAAGATCGCGCACGTTTTCGTTCTCTTCGCCGAAGATAAAACCTCTGCGGACCAGTCCATGAGCACTTGCGAGTGCATGGAAACGGCCCATCAGGGTTTCGGTCATCTCCTCCTTGGTATCGGCACTTCTCGCAGTCGTGTAGACCAGCGCCTGCGCGATCATGAACAGATTCTTGACCCGGTGGCTCATCTCTTTTGCGAGCGTTTGCTGTTCCTCAAGCGCAGCCTGAAGCTGATTTTCGGTCTTAAGTACGCGCAGCGCGATGCCTACGAACGAAGCCAGTTCCGTTGCGACGCGCGCATGCCCGGAATCGAAATGTCCTTCCCTCTCGGATACGATCCACAGCGTTCCAAGCGGCTCGACAGTGCCGAGGTGAAGCGGCACCAGAAGCACCTCGGGGACGACAATTCCAGCATCGGAAATCCAGTTGTAGAAACGCTCGGGATGCCGCGACAGAACAGGCGTGTCCTGATCGAGCGTTATTCCGCACGGACTGAAATTCCTCGGCGTAGTCGCACTTTCAAATCGCGACAGGCTTCCCTGCAGATAACGCCAGCGGAATATGCCGGGCGCAGGATTTTCCTCGAACAAACTAAGCCCCGCCGAAACGCCACCCGTCATCTGCATCGCGAGTTCCACAAAACGCGGAAGAACCTCATCCGGTTTGTCGAGCATGCGCGATGCGAGATCCTGGAGCGCGCGCTTCTCTCCAAGGTAGTCCGTCGATTTGACGGGCCGCCTCTCGAGTTCCCGTGTTATGTAAAGGTCGGGAGGTGTGACCTCCAAAACGCCTAGGCTCATGGCGCCTTTTTAGCCGAATATCCGAAGCCGGGCGAGCCGATTGTCCGTGGGAACTTTTACATGGAACTCTGTCACGCGGCCTTGGCGAAAGCCTCGCTGAGCTCTTCATAATTGTAGGGCTTTGGGAGGAACACGCTCCCCTTCGGCAGATTTGCCACTTCCGTGAGAACTTTACCGGACGTCAGGATCAGGCGGATCGGAGGCCAGCGATCCCGGATCACCTGGAGCAACCTGACGCCATCCATGGTTCCGGGCATCTGCACATCGCTGAGCACGATCTCGATATCGTTCCGGCTTTCCAGGATGCGGATTGCCTCGTCGGCGTTCGCGGCTTCGAGCGTTTCATGGCCTGCCCGCCTCGCAATATCGACGGCCCCCATCCGGATCAGGAATTCGTCTTCTACAATCAGCACCAACGCCATGTCCGTACACGCACCATTCCTGCCCTCGAACACTTAAGTCGGACGCGTGGAATTCGATCCACTGGAGCGATGCCGCATGTTGAAACGCGAGACAAAAAAAGGGCCGGCGGTATGGAAAACGGGGTAATACGCACCCCAAATTTCCTTAACCGCCGGCCAAGAACGGAATTCGGTGATTATTTGCCCATATTCATTTGTTGCATGCCCTTCATATCCATTTTCATGGACTGCGAGCCGAAATAGAGGAAGAAATTCGATGGCGCCTGCACGGCGTCGCCGGCCTGCTCAGCCGCCTGCAGCGCGGCAACGGATGTAATACCGCTGCTGCCATCCTGCGCCGGCCAATCGCTTGCATTCAGCACCAGAACCGGCAGCACCTGCCACCATTCGGGCGCCACATTGATATCCTCGTCTGCCAATACATGGCTGTGATTAGGCGTTGGAACGAAAACATTCGCCGTCGGTGGATTGCTGATATAGCCGAGTGCCGCGAGAACCGGCGCCAGATCCACCCGCGAGGCGTGCATCGTGCAGGTGCCGGGTCGAAGGCCGCCATCCGGACATTGTGCATAGACCATGG
>DASXXW010000064.1:0-1694 GCA_036502865.1 Rhizomicrobium sp. | reverse complement strand
CTCAATTTTTGCGTCCTATCAAAACACTTCGATGGCGCGCGCCAGCGGGCCTGCCACGGAAAATCTCATTGCCGGTAGTTTTTCGGACAAGAAATCCGGAGTGAATTATCAGGTATTCACCGAAAACGGCAAAGTCTGGCTGAGCTTCGATCGTCCCACCGATCCCTCAGTTCGGGGAAAGCGGGAATTGCTCTATTACATCGGCGAGGGCCGCCGCGGACGCACCTATCTTTTCTCTGTCGATGGTTTTGTCTTCGAATCGCCGGTCAACTGGTACAGCGATCGCCATCTTTGGGACATGGCTCCCGGATATGGCGAATCTCGCGCCATTCCCCTGAATCTTCCCGCGCTGCCGAGTTGTCTTGACTGCCATGTCAGCGGCATTCAGCCGCCCATTGAAGGTACGGAGAACCAGTACAAAGTCCCGGTGTTTGCGTATTCCGGAGTCACCTGTGAGCGCTGTCACGGGCCGGGGGCGGCGCATGTTGCCGGTGGAGCGATCGTGAATCCGGCGAAGCTGGCACCGGAGCGGCGTGATGCTGTGTGTATGCAATGCCACCTGGAGGGAAACGCTGCGATTGAACGCGCCGGCAAACGCCTCTACCAGTTTCGACCAGGAGAGGATCTGTCCGACTATGTTCGCTATTACGTGAAGGCAGCCAACAATACGCCCGGATTACGTGCCGCGAGCCAATTCGAGGCGCTCGCGCAGAGCCAGTGCAAGAGAAAGTCGGGCGATGCCATGTCATGCACGAGCTGTCACGATCCTCACCAGCCGGTATCGCCGCAGCAGCGGGCTGCTTTCTATCGGGCGAAATGCCTCGCGTGTCATGCCCCAGTGGCTGCAAAGCATCATCCTGACAAGCCGGACTGTACGGCGTGTCACATGCCGGCTCTCGCGAGCACGGATGTGGCGCATACAGAGGTGACGGACCATCGCATTCAGCGCCGTCCAACGACAGGGCCAGCACTGGAGAATGCGCAGACTGTTCGCGCATCTTTTGACCTTGAGCCCTTTCCCAACACTCCCGATGCACGAGCGGATGTTCGGGATATGGCGCTGGCATGGGCTTCGGCGGCGGAAAGCGGCAATCCCGACACCGTCAAGAAGGCAGAACAATTATTGCGTAAGGCGCTCCTCGATACACCGAAGGATTCAGCATTGCTTTCTTCACTGGCATACCTGGAGCAGAAGCAGGGGAATATCGGCGAGGCCCGTGAGTTATATCGACGGGCTCTAGTCCAAGACCCGATGTTGCTCGATGCGGCCGCGAACCTTGGGGTGATCGAGGCTAACAGCGCACATACGACCGATGCAGTCGTTCTCTGGCGGAGCGTTTTCGAGCGAGCGCCAGGAAGGAGCGGCGTGGGAATGAACCTGGCGTATGCCTATTGCAGCGCCGGAAAGCCCGAGCAAGCGCGCGACGTCACCATGCGCGTTCTGCAATTCAATCCCGACCTTGATTCGGCAAAGAAGCTTGTGCGGGGATTGGATGCGTCTCCGCCGAAATGTGCGAGATAGCCTATTTCGCGGTGGCAGCTTTGACCTTCTCGTGTTCCGGAACCATTCCCAATTCGTTCGCAAATTCCAGCACGACCGCGTTCGTCCAGCCGAACCCGATCACGTTCTGTTTGTAGCCTGCAGTGATGTTCGTTTCTTTCGAGCTGGAGACGACGTCATATTTCTCGCGAAT
>DASXXW010000063.1:0-15139 GCA_036502865.1 Rhizomicrobium sp. | reverse complement strand
ATGTATCGGATGATGCCGGTTATCGCTGCGGCGCTGGTCTGCGCGTCTTTCAACGCAGCAGCGGCAAAGGGATATCAGGCGTGGATGCTTAATCAGGGCGTGGACGGCATGATGCGGTTCAATCCGCAATTGCTGCGGATTGCGCCGGGTGGCAGCGTACACTTCACCGCCACGGACCAAGGCTAGGACGTGCAGTCGCTGGATGGAATGATCCGGAAAGCCGAGCTCGTGGTTCCCGACATGGCTCAACCCGCGCCTGCCGCTGCAATATACGATGTATGGCGAGTTTAACGGCACGAGCAGCCATGCCTCCGACAACAACACACTCTATTTGCTGCTGTGGATCGCGGGATGATTCAGCGGGCGGCGACCTAAAACGTCCGCTCGATACTGAGCGAAATAAAATCGCGGTCGGCGAAAGGCTGCCGGTCCGCGGGTCCGAGATAATGCGTGAACGTAATGGAACCCTGCCAGACCGTTTGATAGGTGGCCGTGACGCCCAGTTCCATATCGCCTTCGCCGACATTCATGGAGGAATCGGTGCTGGAATTGCCGGCCACGCCATAACCGAGACCGAGCGGCACGGACAAATCCAGCGCCGGCAGAACTTCGTAGTAATGTGGTTCAAGGACGGCGCGCAACGCAGCCGCGAATCTGTCCCGGCTCGTGGCCAGCTCGGTGAGTCCGCTTGTCACATCCAACCTGTCATTCGCGGCGACCTCGGCGCTGAAATCAGCACCCTGCCAGATGGGCCCCGGCGACAGCGTGGAGACTGTCGATAGTTGCGCATGAAGCGTGTCGCCCACGGCGTAGGTCAACGCATCGAAGGATGGCGGAGGGGGAGCGGGATAAAGTCCTGGAGGCCGCACCGGTCCATAAGCTGCGGGGCCGTAACCACCGCCGCCCCCACCGCCCGGAACCGAAAAGAGCGTCTGGCTGATCAGGGGCATGTTGAGGCGAACCGACATTTCACCGGCCAAAGTCGTCTCGCCAAACGACGTACTGAAACTTCCGCCATAAGCCTGGATGCCATTGTGATAGGCGAGCCAGTAATCGCCGACACGCTGCGTCCATGGCGGAAGCTGCGGAAAAGAGAAGGTGAGGAGCTGCGGTTCTTTCGCGTTGAACCTGATGGCGTAAAGCCCGTAATCGACATCGTCGAACATGAAATGCAGCGCGGCGCCGTACTGACCCGATGCCGACGCGCGCGTGTCGGGTGTGCGATAGAGATATTGCTCGGAACCGACAATGATCCGCTCGCCGCCCGCGTCCAGGAAATCGGCATCGCTGAAATAACTTCCCGCGGCCGGCAGGCGCGTGGGGCGCCATTCGAACTGATCGTAGAAACTGAGAGAAATATCCGGCCAGGGTTGGACCGTCGCCGAAGCCTGGCCGACGGGCAGATAGACTTCCTTTGCCTCCGCCTCAGGTTCGCTTGAGGCTTTGATCGCGTCGATCGGCGCCTGCCCCGCCGCTATCCCGTTATTAGCAAAGAACAGACTCTCGCCCCAAAGCAGTGTATGACGCCCGACGCGGAAAGAGACGGGTACGTCGCCTGCATCGAAACTGCCATACGCAAATGCATTCAACAGATCGGCATCTTCGCCCATCAATGTTTCGGTTGACCGCGTAAACCTGTTGTTCGGAACCGAGAATGGATTGAACGTCGCCGGCGAATCATTGCTGTTCGTGTTGTGATAGACGGTATCGTACCAGGCGGTGCCGCTTACATCGATACCGTAGGGCCCTTTCGAAATATCGAATTCCGAAAGCCAGTCGAGCCGGTCCGAGATCAGGCCCGGTGCAAAGTTCCGGTCGCCGTCATCGCCATTGGGATTGCTGACGATCGCGGAGCTATACGGAAAAAGCCGGGCTGCGGCGGTGTACCGGAACGTGTTGTCCCAGCGCACGTCCCATCCGTCGTCCTGAAAGAGATCTGCGCCCAGCGCGGGCGGCGCGATCACGGCGCAAAACAGCAGCAGGCAACCGGCGAGGCTTCGCCGTGTTGACCCGCACAGTCTCTCCCGCGCAGGGGCCGTCTGCTCCAACCTCGTCCCCCGGTGTCACCGCTCGATTTCTGAGGTAGAAGCGAACATACAGGACTTGGCATTTTCTCCAAACCGCCGGAAACAGAACGCAATGCGGCTCGTCATTCCCATCCTGACCGCCATCACGCTGACATGCCCCCTCGGTGCCGGGCCCACATGGGCTGCCGTTTCGGAGTCCCAGGCCGCCTTGCTCAAGACAACGTTGACACCGGTGGGCGCGGAACGTGACGGCAACAAGGACCACACCATCCCGGCCTGGACCGGCGGCTACACAATTGTGCCGCCCGGTTATCGCGAAGGCGATGCGAGACCGGATCCCTTCGCCGCGGAAAAACCCCTGTTCACGATCACGGCAAAAAATCTCGCTACCTACGCGGACCGCTTGCCCGAAGGCGCGAAAGAGCTCTTCAAAAAATATCCCGATTATCACATGAACATATATGCGACGCACCGCAGCGCCGCCGCGCCCGCATCCGTATATGCCGCCATCTATCAGAATGCCACGCACGCACACGCAGCAGCCGACGGTATCGCGTATGGCGTGGAAGGCGCCGCCGGCGGAATCCCCTTCCCTGTTCCGCAGAACGGATTCGAGGCGATGTGGAACCATCTCCTCGCATTCTGGGGGCCTGCGCGAGAGGTCGATCTGAAGACCTGGGTGATATCCGCCAACGGATCGGCGCAGCTTGCGACGGGCTACAAAGAAACTTCCGATTTCCCGTATTACTATCCGGGCGCCACGCCGCAATCCCTGGGCGGTTACTATTTCAGGACGCTCCGGTCCGACAACGCGCCGCCGTCGAAAGTGGGCGAAGGCTATCTCGACTGGCAGCCGTTGGACAGTGGACGCTACAGCTTCAACGCCTGGCGCGTCCTCCCGGGCGAACATCGCGTGCGCCGCGGACCTGGCATTACCTATGATACGCCGGATCCCGATGCCTCGGGGATGGAAGCGCTGGATGAGTATTACGTTTTTTTCGGCGGCCTCGATCATTACGATTTCAAGCTCGCCGGCAAGAAAGAGATGTATATTCCGTATAACAACAATCGGTTCTACACGCGCCCAACCGATGAAATATTGGGGCAGCATTACGCCAACCCCGAAGATCTGCGCTATGAATTACATCGTGTGTGGGTGGTGGACGGAACGCTGAAGCCCGGCGCGCATGATATTGTCGCACGGCGCCGCCTGTATCTCGACGAGGATACATGGTTCGCCGTCTATGGCGATTCCTGGGACGAATCGAACCGGATCTGGAAGTTTGGACAGGGCACCATGTATCTCATGCCCGAAATTCCCGCCGTCATTCTCGGCGGCCAGTTCGTCTATGACCTTCAGCTCGGCGGCTATGTCTACGGATTCGCCTTCAACGATCAGCCGCAGGCGTACAAGGTGACGGCGCCGCATCCGGCGAATTTCTTCACGCCGGAATCCATGGCCGCACACGCGATACGGTAAGCGATCCTGCCTGGATTTTATTGCAAGACATCAAGCTCTGGCCGCAGATCGGGGAGAGCCTCGATCCACGAATTATCTGTCTCATAACCGAGCCTGGTGAGCGCGCCATCGAACCGCCGCGCAAATTCCTCGGCCAATGGTTTGTCGAATATATTTGCCCACTGTCGCGCGGCTCCGGAGCGGATATGCCCCTTGAGGGCTTTACCGTCCGCCCTGCGACCGAAAAGCGAATGTTTCCAAAACGCCTTTCGGCAAATCTCCAACTCCTGCCCAAAAAATCCGAGATGCGTGACGGCCTCCGTGAACAGAATCATTTCTACATCCCCGATCAAATCTTCATACTTGCATTCGATGGAATTGCTCCATCCGCCATCGAGCCAGCGAAGCATGGTTCTGATCGTCGTGGCTGCGCGATTGTCCATTTCGAAAACATAGCGCGCGCGGCTCGTGCGCAGAGCGTTGATCTCCGCTTGATAGGTGCGACCACCAAGCCGCTCGGACGGTCGGTGCAGCCAGTCTTCCTGCGACGTACAATGGTAGTGCATGCTGGAAATCACCACATCCCGGGGATCGCGTATCAAGTGGATGATCTTGAGCCGCGGGTCACCACGCAGATGGCGATATTCCCTGAGCTTGCCGCCCCGCTCGAAAAATATGATCGGAGCGACCAGTTCGTCAGGCGGAACGACATCTCCTTTATGAACATGGATAAACCGGACGCGCAGCTTTGCCGCAATCTGGCGAAAGGTCTGCTGCATCCAGACCGTCCCGGTCTTGTGATGGGTTACGATTGCAGCGAAGCCTTCCATATTTGACCCATATCCAGCCGGCACCAGAATGCTCGCCATTTCATACAGCCCGGACCTTCGCCCGCAAATATGAGAGCTATTCCGCGCGTCAAGCTGCCTCAATTTTACCGCTTATCTGTAATAGACATTCGTCGAACCCTTGCATACCTGGGCGCCATGCAGCTCCCAAGAACGCGGTTAGGTCTGTTATCGTGACGGATGGTGGAGGCGAAATGAAGCGATATGTACTACTCGTCGTGGCTATTCCCATTACACTTTCCGGGTGCGTGCCGATCAACCGCGATTTGAGAAATCCGATAACCAATGAAGCGGCAACATGCACCACATGGAGGCCGATCTATGGTGATTGGTGGCCGAACCGCAACAGCCCTTATTGCAGGTGCATCTCCGATCATCTGGCGGCGGGCTACCAACCGGTTGAATCCAGGGGGTATGATTGCGACGCTTTCACTCCCCTCCCGTCCAGTTAGGGCACTTGCCAAACAAAACGCGCACTTGACATGCTGCAAAGCATTCGCGCTATCCTGATCCAAATATGTTTGCTGATGCAATCGGATTTACCCGTTTGTCGCGACTGCTTTAGGGCTACCCGTTGCACTACGAAACGAAGCAAAACCTTTTTCCCTGGTGCAGGGAAAAAAGCAGGGAAAGAGAAACAACTTCCGGAGAGATTTCGAAGCCCTCAGGGAATATCCAGGCGCACGAGTACCGGCCGGGAGCTCGCCAGTTTGCTCCCATGCGCTGCCGTCGGGGCCGATGCGCGGAAAGTGACCGGCAGGGGGCGCTTGCGAAGGAACCCGGGAGGGGATTTGCTGACTGACCTTTTATATCGGCCGGCGAGTCGCGGCGATTCAAATTTGAGGAATTCTATGAAAGCCCAGATCCTGTACGGAGCCACGCTTCTTGCCGCCGTCGTCGGTATCGCCCAGCCGACCGCAGCCGGCGCGCATGACTGGACCTTCATGCGCTTTCCCACGCTGCACGGCAGCACGGTCGTATTCGAGGCGCATGGCAATCTCTGGCAGGTCAGCCGTTGGGGCGGCAATGCGAACCGGCTGACGACCGATCCCGGCTACGACCTGATGCCGCGTTTCTCTCCTGACGGGAGCCAGATCGCCTTCACCGGCAAATATCAGGGAAATCAGGACGTCTATGTCATGCCAGCCGGTGGCGGCGCGGCGCGGCGGCTCACCTTTCATTCCGATGTGGTCGAAAGCGCGCCGATGCGCTGGGGCCCCGATAACATGGTTGTGACCTGGACGCCGGATTCGAAGAACATCGTATTCCTTTCGCGGCGCATGGCGTTTAACAGCTGGTTCGGCCGCCTGTTCACGGTGTCCGCACAGGGCGGACTGCAGCAGCCATTGCCGCTCGACCGGGGCGGACTGATGAGCTACGCGCCGGACGGCCATACCATTGCCTATAACCGCATCTTCCGGAATTTCCGTACCTGGAAGCGTTATCTGGGCGGGTTGTCCCAGCACGTCTACACCTATGACTTCCAGTCGAAGAAACTGACCGACATCACCAACTGGTCGGGCACCAACACCGCGCCCATGTGGTATGGGCAGCACATTTATTTCCTCTCCGACCGCGACAGCAAACGCCGTGCAAATATCTGGGTCTATGACATAGCCACGAAACAGTTCCGCGAGATCACGCATTTCACCAATTTCGATATCGATTTCCCCAGCCTCGGGACCGGCGGCCGCGGCGGCGACGGAATCGTGTTCGCGCAGGCCGGCGCGTTGTGGGTGATCGATCTGCCGTCGGAGAAACTTCGCCGCCTGAATGTGAGCGTGCCGGATGACGGGACGCGCACCAGCCCGCGCTATGTCGACGCCAGCAAGAGCATCCGCGATGTGGATACGGCGAACGACAATGACTACGCGCTTTCACCCAACGGCAAGCGCGCGCTGTTTTCCGCGCGCGGCGATCTGTTCACCGTACCGGCGGAACATGGCGCGACCCGCGACCTGACAAACACCAGCAACGCCGATGAAGATCATCCGACCTGGTCGCCGGACGGCAAGACCGTCGCCTATACCACCGACATCAATGGCGAGCAGCAGATCGCCGTGCGTCCGGCCGAGGGCGGCGCCGAGAGGATTCTCACCCATTTCCAGAACGGCTTCTACTACCAGCCCATCTGGTCGCCCGACAGCAAACATCTCGCCGTCTCCGACGGCAATCACCGGCTCTGGCTGGTCGATGTTTCCAGCGGCGCCGTCAACCAGGTCGCACAGGATATCTTCAACGAAATCCACGACCAGAGCTTTTCGCCGGATGGCCGCTGGCTGGCCTACAGCATCACGGGAAACAATCAGCAGCGCGGGATCTGGATCGACAATATCGGCGCGAACAAATCGACCCGCGTGTCCCAGCCATTGGCGAATGATTTCGGCCCCGTGTTTTCACCCGACGGGAAATATCTCTATTTCGTTTCCAGTCGGCATGAGAATCCGACTCTGAGCGAAACGGAATTCAATGTCGCCACGCTGGAAATGGACGGCATCTATGTCGCGACATTGCGTAAGAATGTGGCCTCGCCTTTCGCGCCGCGTTCGGATGAAGGCGCCGTAGGTTCGAAAGATGCCGACGACGATAAGCCGAAGCCGTGGAAGCCGGGCGCATCGGGCGCGGTCAATATAGATTTCGACGGGCTGATGAACCGCGCGGTGCCGCTGCCCATTCCGGGCTCGGACATCACGCAGCTCGATGCCCATGACGACAATATCTTCTACCGCATCCAGCCGCCGCAGACGCTGGAAGGTGGTTTGCCGCGGATGAAAGCATCGCTGCACATCTACAATCTCGGCAAAAGGAAAGACGCAACGCTGGCAGAGAATTTGGACAGTTACAGCCTGTCCTATGACGGCTCCAAAATCCTCTACCGGAAGACCACCGGAGATGCCGACAGCGACGACAGCGGCGGCGATTACAACATCATCGACGCGAAACTGCCGGAGGACGACAAGAAGCCAGACCCGAAGGCCGTGGATCTGTCGCATATGCGCACGCTCGTGCAGCCCACGACGGAATGGGTCGAAATGTTCAACAATGCCTGGCGTCTCGAGCGCGATCTGTTCGTCAATGCGAAGATGAACGGCGTCAACTGGCAGGGTGTGCACGATTCCTATGCGAAGCTTCTGCCGCTCGTAGGGTCGCGCCAGGATCTCACCTGGCTCATTGGCGAAATGCAGGGCGAACTCGCCAACTCGCATACCTATGTCGGCGGCGGCGATGAAGACGATACGACCGAGTATGTCGCAACGGCCGAACTCGGCGTGGACTTCGCGCCGACCTCATCGGGGCGCTACGCATTGGCGAAAATCTATCCGGGCGACAATACGCGTCCAGCCTATCGCAGCCCGCTCACCGAACCGGGCGTCGATGTGCATCAGGGCGATATTCTGCTCGCCGTGAACGGGCACGACCTCAAAGCGCCGACAGATCCCTACAGCTTGTTTGTCGGTCTCGACGACCAGCCGGTGACGCTGACGATCGCGGGTGCCGGCGGCGGAAAATCGCATGATGTAATAGTAAAGCCGATCAAGAATGAACTATCGCTGCGCGAAAAAGACTGGATCGACCACAACCGCGCCATCGTGGACCGGCTGTCGGGCGGCAGGATTGCCTACATCTATATGTCCGATATGGAAACGCTCGGCATGGAGCAGTTCATCCGGGATTTCTATCCGCAGATGGACAAGCAGGCGCTGATTATGGATGACCGCTGGAATGGCGGCGGCAATATCGACCAGATCGCGCTGGAGCGTTTGCGGCGGATACTCGTCGGACTTGCTACCAATCGCGAAGCCGCCGCCACGTCAATCCCGCAGCAGCTCATTCTCGGTCCCAAGGTCTGCCTCATCAATAATTACTCCGCTTCGGACGGCGACATCTTCCCGTATTACTTCCGAAAATACGGTCTCGGCCCGCTGATCGGCACGCGGACCTGGGGCGGCGTGCGCGGCATCCGCGGCGATTGGACGTTGCTCGACGGCGGCTACATCACCGTGCCGGAAGACAGCCTGTACGGATTGCAATCGGAGTGGGTGATCGAGAATCACGGCGTGGATCCGGACATCAATGTCGATACCGATCCCGGGCAGATGATGGCCGACCACGATGCGCAACTTGAGGCCGGAGTGAATTACCTGATGGCGAAGCTGAAGCAGCATCCTGTCGGATTGCCCAAACCGCCAGCGCCGCTTCCGGCCTATCCGCCGCAGGGTCAGGTTCCGGGACCGAGTTTGTAGCTCGCGTCCATCTCGCCATGGCCGGAGAAGTCCGGCCATGGTTGCGGTTTGGTGCAAGACTCACTCTTTTGTTGGTCCGTAATCGCATTCCGCGCGTTATCGCGGGAGACACCGCGGGGACCAGCGATGACGACGATTCCGGCCGACTCAAGAACCAGGCTTTGCTTCTCTGTATTTGTCGGTCTCTCGATTACCACAACCGCACACGCATTCGGCGCGGAACCCGCGGCGACATTGCTGTCCGAGAAACCTGTACAAGCCGCCAACGCGATGCAGTTCGAGGCACAGACCAGCGTCATCGCGCCGACGGTCGAGGTGCCTTACAGCGTCGTCGAAGAAGCGGCGAATGCAGCCGCCGACAGTTTTTCCGGGCCGCGCTCGGGCCATGCGCGCATCGGCTGCCAGAATGTGAGCGTCGGCGACGCGCTGCCTATCAAAGTGACGCTGTTCAAGGGTTGCGCGGATTTCGACTGGAACGTCGATGCCGCGCGCAATGGGAATATTACAGTCAAGCGCGTCGGTAACGGCATCACGCTCGACTTGCCGGTCAAATTCACCGGAACCGGTAGTTTCACCGGCGAACTCGCCAGGGCCATCAAAACGCCCAGCCAGAATTTCAGCGGAACATTTGTGGTTTCGGTCTCAGGACAGGTCGTGCTCGACAAATCCTTTTGTCCCAAAATCCAGAATCCGACCGCGCATTTCTCCTGGGGGACCGCGCCCGACATCGACATTCTCGGCCGCTCCTGTCTGGATGTCGGACACGGCTTGAATGCCTGTATCGGTCCGTGGAAATTCCCGGCGGGAAATGCATTGGCCGAGCAAATCAATCACTCGCTCGCCAATCAGGTCGGCGCGATCAACGACAAGATTCCCTGCAATGCCGTGCGCGGGCCGCTGCAACAGGTGTGGAAAAACTGGTCGGTCCCCGTGCCGATGTTGAATCCGCCCGTCTATGTGACGATCCAGCCGAAGAGCCTGTCGGTATCGAACGTTACGTCGACGGACCACGGAATAAAGATGTCGGCACGGCTCGATGCCGTGACGGGCGTGTCGTCCACCCCACAACAAACACAGCCACTGCCGCTGCCGGACAATTTGGCCGTCGCCGGACAGGAAAGCCTGTTCTCGGTGGCGCTTCCATTGCCGGTACCCTATGCGCTCCTCGCAGCCACAGGCGCGGGCGGCGTGACGGGGAAGCCGATCAAATCCGGGAAGAACGGCATTACACCGCTTCAGATTGAAATCTTTCCGGCGCATGACCAATTGGCCCTCGGAATCACTCTGCGCGACGACACCGCCGGCCCGCATCGCGGTGCGTCCGCAACACTCTGGTACACGGCCATGCCGGTGATCGATCACGACGGGCATGCCATCCGGCTGGACCATGTGACCATGACAAAGAAGATCGATGGGCCGCTATGGCACGATATTTCCGAGCCTCTGATCCGCGATCTCGGCGACACGCTGGGCCGGACTTATTCCTATGATTTCTCCGCCCTGCTGCAACAGGGCCAAATGGCTGTGAATAAGGCTCTCGCCGACCCCAAGAATACTGCGGGTCTGAATGTCGTGGTCGCCAATGACGATCTCAAACTCGGCCGCACCGCCAATCTGCCGGACAGCTTTGTGATCGAAGGTCTGTTCACCGCGGATGTCGGCGTGGTTTTGCCGCAGGCGAGTCCCGTGGCCAATCCGCCAAATCCCGGAAAGACCGCCGGCGTGCATTGAACCGGGCATGACGGAGCGCGGCGTTTTTGCCATGCTCCGCCGATGACGCGCCGCACAGACAGCGACGACTTTTCCTATGCCGAGCCGGATGATCCGCGCCTCAAACGGTTTTTCATCCGGCTGATCGAGCGCATGTCCGGGCAGCCCTATCTCAAATGGCTGTATGAAGATCACCTTGCAAACCCGCAGCCGAATGAGAGTTTCTGGGACGCCGCGGTGCGGCGGCTGGAACTCAAAATCATATGCAACGAAGACACGCTGCTGCGCTGGCCGCGCCAGGGGCCGCTAATCGTAGTCTCCAACCATCCTTTCGGCGTGCTGGACGGCGTGGTGATTTCCCATCTCGTATCGCGGGTGCGCGAAGACTTTCGCGTACTCACCAACGCCGTGCTGATGCGCGCGCAAGCCGTGCGCAAATTCCTTTTGCCGATCGACTTCACCGAATCGGAAGACGCCATGAAAACGAACCTGCAGTCGCGCGCGGCTGCGAAAGCGCATCTGCTCGGCGGCGGATGCCTCGTGGTATTTCCGGCCGGCGGTGTTTCCACCACGCCGACGCCATGGCACAAACGTGCCGTCGATGCGGAGTGGAAGACCTATACGGGACGGCTGATTTCGCAAGCGAAGGCACCTGTGGCGCCAGTATTCTTCGCCGGCCAGAACAGCCGCATGTTTCAGCTTGCAAGTCATATCAGCCTCACCTTGCGGCTCTCTCTCTTGTTCAAGGAAGTTCATGACAGGATCGGCAGCGAGATGCATGTGCGCGCGGGCGACGCGGTGCCGTTCGAACATTTGCCGGCGACGAGTGACCGCCAGGCTTTCATGCGCCACCTGCGTGAAATGACGTACAGTCTCGGCGAAGGCGTGCCGCCACCTTCCAGAGCCACCAGCAAACGCCCGAAACAGGCTCCAAAGCAGGCGCATAAATCTTCGCGCAGCACGGCAACACGATGACAACACGCCCACGCGTCGGCCTGTTTGTTACCTGTCTCGTCGATCTCATGCGGCCAAGTGTGGGATTTGCAAGCGTCAAACTTCTCGAAGAGGCGGGATGCGACGTGGAGGTTCCGGCCACACAGACCTGTTGCGGCCAGCCCGCATGGAATTCCGGCGCCGACCGCGATGCGATGGCGATTGCGAAGCAGGTGATCGAAACCTTTGAACCATTCGACTATATCGTTGCGCCATCCGGCTCCTGTGCGGGAATGATCCGGGTGCATTATCCCGAGGCGCTTGCTGGCGATTCTGGCTACCTGGCGCGCGCACGCGCTCTCGCCGCGAAGACCTATGAACTCGTGCAGTTCCTCACACAGGTGCGTGGAGCGTCGCCGGCGGGCGCGAAATGCTTCACGCGCGTTTGTTACCACGATTCCTGCTCCGCCCTGCGCGAGTTGAAGATCAAGAAAGAGCCGCGACAATTGCTTGCGAATGTCGAGGGGCTCGAATTGCGCGAGATGGAAGACACCGAGGTTTGCTGCGGCTTCGGCGGACTGTTCTCGGTGAAATATCCCGAGATTTCCGAACGCCTGGCGGACGACAAGATCGCCCGAGCCCAGGCCTCGGGCGCGGAGCTGATCACCAGCAGTGATTTGGGCTGCCTCCTGCATCTCGCCGGCCGTATCGCACGCCGCAACCTTCCGCTCGGTGCGCGCCATATCGCCGAAATACTGGCAGGCGAAGATGACGTGCCGCCGATGGGCGAGACATGAACTACGACCCGCGCAATTTCGTCGAAGCGTCGCATGAGGCGTTGCAGGATCCGCAATTGCGGCCGGCGCTGGCGCGACTGAAGACGCATTTCGCGCATGGGCGATCGATGGCGGCCGCTCGCTTCGGCGATTTCGAAGCCCTGCGCGAACAAGGGCGCGCCATCCGCGAACATGCGCTGTCGCATCTCGATACATTGCTGGAAACATTCGAACGAAACGTCACGACGCGCGGCGGTCATCTGCATTGGGCACGCGACGCAGCCGAAGCCCGAACCATCATCCTTGATATTTTGCGGAAATGCGATGCGCGCACCGTTATCAAGGGCAAGTCGATGGTGAGCGAAGAAATTGTGCTCAATCCGCATCTCGAAGCAAACGGCATTCGGCCTGTCGAAACAGATCTCGGCGAATATATCGTTCAGCTTCGCCAGGAACCGCCCAGCCACATCATCGCGCCCGCCTTTCATCTCAGCAAAGAACAGGTCACCGAAACCTTCCGCCAATCGCATGCCGATCTCGATCCCGCACGCGCGCTTTCCGAGCGCTCGGCGCTTGTTCTGGAAGCGCGGCGCGTGCTGCGCGAGCAATTCGAGTCGGCGGATGCCGGTATAACGGGAGCCAATTTTCTTTCTGCGGCGGAGGGCGCGGCGGTGCTCGTCACCAATGAAGGCAATGGCGACATGACGCGCCTCCTGCCGCGCACGCATATCGTGCTCACGGGCATCGAAAAGATCGTGGCCGATCTGAACGACGCCGCTGTCCTGTTGCGCCTGCTGACACGCTCCGCAACCGGACAGGATATTTCGAGCTATGTAACGATCATGAGTGGGCCGCGTGCCATCAATGAAACTGATGGTCCGGAAAACTTTCACGTTGTGTTATTGGACAATGGCCGTTCGCGGCTGATCGGGACAGAAGCACAGGATGTACTTCTCTGCATCCGCTGCGGAGCCTGTCTTAATCATTGTCCGATCTATGGCGCCGTCGGCGGTCATGCCTATGGCACCACCTATCCCGGCCCCATCGGTGCCGCGCTCAATCCAGGGCTGCTCGGCGTTCCAACTGCTCATCACCTTCCCAATGCCAGCACATTTTGCGGGCGGTGCGCGGAAGTATGCCCGGTCAAAATCCCCCTTCCGAAAATCATGCGCCACTGGCGCGCGCAGGAATATGCTTCCGGGCTCGCACCCAAACCGACCATGTTTGGATTATCGCTCTGGGCTTTCGCCGCGAAACGGCCGGGTTTCTATCGCTTGGCAGCCCGCGTGGTAGCGCGCTTGTTGAAATGGCGAGCCGGAGGCGGCAACACAGTCCATGCTGTCCCCATGATGCGCGGCTGGTTTGCCGTGCGCGACCTGCCAGCCCCACAGGGCCATACATTCCATGATCTCTGGCAGAAGCGAAAATGAGCGCCCGCGAGCAGATTCTGGCTGATATCCGCGCGCGTAAGCCGTCACAAGGCGCGGCACGGCCGCAGCCTTACAGCAGAGCGCCGAATGCGGACGACACAGTTGCTTATTTCCAGCAGCGTGCAACAGCAGCCGCAGCACAGGTAAGAGTGCTGTCCGGGCCGGAGGAAATCGCCGCTTCAATCGCCGAGATACTTCGCGCGCGAAATCTGCCGGCGGAAGTACATCTGCCGTCTGACGCGATGCTGAAAGAGATTTCGTGGGCAGACGCTCCCGGACTTTCCATCCTGCATACAGTGCCGAATGGTGACGATGTCGCGATCAATCATGCACCGTTTGCGATCGCGGAAACCGGGACGCTTGTTTATCCTGCGTCGCCGGACCGGCCGGCTTCGTGGCATTTCAGGCCCGGCCTCGAGATTGCGGTGCTGGCTGCAAACAACATTCATGCCAATCTGGAAGATATATTGGCGCGGCTCGCATCGTCAGGCGGCCTGCCCTCGACGATCAACCTTGTCACCGGTCCATCGCGCACCGGCGATATCGAACAAACACTCGAGCTTGGCGCGCACGGCCCGAAGGAATTGGTGATCCTGATCGTGCCGTCACTCGGCAGCGATGGAATATAAACCGCTCTTTTCGCGTTTGCCGGGAATAAAATCGTCCAGCTCCTGCGCACCGTCGAACAATTTTCCAATCAAACGGTCGAAGAGCGCCCGCTCTCTGGGCTGAAGTCGGGCAAGAACGCGCTCCTCCAGTTCAAGTGCGTGCGGAACGATCTCATCATAGATCGCCTGACCTCGCAGTGTGAGCGTAAGCCGCGTGATGCGGCCGTCCGTGCCATCAACGGCTTTCAGCACGCGACGACGACGCACCAAGCCGGTCACCGCCCGGCTGACCTGCACCTTGTCCATCTCCGTGCGCTGGGATATCTCGGTTGCCGACAGCCCAGGCGATTGTCCCAGCACCGCCATCACCCGCCATTCCGCGATGGTGAGATCGAAGCGTTCGGAATAATGCCGCGCAATCGCGTTGCTGATGCGGTTGGTCAGAACCGAGAGCCGGTACGGCACAAACCGGTCGAGATCGAGATGCCGGCCGTTACTCCGCATCGGGCTGGTTCTTCGGCAATGCCGCCTCGAAGGCCGGATGCGCAAGCGCATGCGCCTCGATACGCACCAATGTGGGATAGGGCGAAAGATCGAGATTCACGCGGCGCGCATTCGCCATCTGCGGAATGAGACAGATATCGGCGAGACTCGGCGTGTCGCCATGGCAGTAGGCGCCGGTCAGAGGCGACTGCGAAAGCAGTGTTTCGAGTGTGGAGAAGCCGAGACCGATCCAATGCTTTTGCCATTCGGCGCGCGGCTCATCGCCAATGCTCAGCCGGTCGCGAAGATAGAGAAGCATGCGCAGATTGTTCAAAGGATGGATATCGCAGGCGACGATATAGGCAAGCTGGCGCACGCGCGAACGCGCCACAGGATCGCGCGGCAGGATCGGCGGCTCCGGCTTGATTTCGTCGAGATATTCGATGATCGCAAGAGACTGGCCGATCGTTTGATTGTTGTGCACGAGCGTCGGAATCAGTTCCTGCGGATTGATCGACTTGTAATCCGTTCCATGCTGTTCCCCGCCCTCGCGCAGCAGGTGCACAAACATCTGCTCCGCCTCGATCCCTTTCAGATTGAGCGCAATGCGTACCCGGAACG
>DASXXW010000062.1:0-8999 GCA_036502865.1 Rhizomicrobium sp. | reverse complement strand
ATCATTCTTTCCGACGGCACGCCGGTTTTGCGGTTTCTCGATCCCGACACGCTCAAAATCGTTCGCAGGTTGCCTGTGACAGCCGACGGAATACCCATCGAACGTTTGAATGAGCTGGAATATGTCAAAGGCGAAATTCTCGCCAATATCTGGATGACGAATCGGATTGCGCGGATCGATCCGAAGACCGGCACCGTCAAAGGTTGGATCGATGTCGGCAACCTCGCCGCAAAGGCTGCTACGACGGATCCCGATGCTGTGCCGAACGGGATCGCTTACGATGCCGCACGAAATCGTTTGTTTCTGACCGGCAAGGACTGGCCCTACTTGTTCGAAGTGCGCATTCCCGGCCTGAACTGATTTTGGGAGATCGAGACAGTTTTCGCCGTCCGCGAATGTGTCAGCTGCGTGCCAATATACCCAGCTCGTGATCGATCTCGGCGCCGGCAAGCAGGATCAGGACGGACAGCCAGATCCAGGTGAGAAAGCCGACCGCACTGCCGAGATTCCCATAGGTACGATCGAAGCTTCCGAAATTCTGCACGTACCAGCTGAATGCCAGCGTTCCCAGAATCCACAGCGTCGCCGCAATTGCGCTCCCCCAGGTGATCCATGGCGTTTTCTCGTTGTGACGATCGGGGCCAAGCCGGTAAACCAGACGCAGCAGAAACGCAGCTACAAAGAACGTCGCCGGCCACGCAAAGAGCGCCAATATGCCCTCGACCTGCACGGCATAGGCCATGCGCGCCAGCATAACGGGGACAGCGACTGCTACATAGACGCCCGCCGTCAGAGCGACGATACTCACGACGGTCACGATAAGTGCGTCGGCCGTGAGCCTGACGAAGCTGCGCGTCTCTTTCCGGTTGAAAGCCACGTTCAGTGCATCGATCAATGCGCTGACGCCGCCGCTGGCGCTCCAAAACGCAATCGCCATTCCTGAAAAAAAGCCAAAATCCAGTTTTGCCGGTTTTTCGGCAATCAGTCGTGCGAGGTCGGTCCGCAGAATCTGGGCAGCACCACCGGGAAGATAAGGAGCGACCCCGCTCACAAGATTCGCAATGGAGCTTCGATCAGCGAAAAGCCCATACAGCGAAACCAATGAGAAAATGGCAGGAAAGATCGCCAGCAGAAAAAAGAACGTGACACCTGCAGCAACCAAGGGAATCCGGTCGGCCAAAAATGCAATGATGGTCCGTCTGAGAATCACAAGCACAATCGAGTGACGCGACACGGGTGTGACGGGAAGAAATGCGCTTTGACCTGTTTCATTCATTGCGGGTATGATTATTAAGCGTTGATCCTCTTCAATCCGTCGCGAAGATATTCCGGAAGTCTCACTGCCTGCTCGGACAAATGTTCGGCATGATTGTCGTCGATCGTTTTCTGAACCAGCTCGAGATTTTCCTCGAACGAGCTGTGGTTCTTCGGTCCGCCGGTCCACATGAGGGCGAGCAGCTCCTCCTGAACCGCGCGCGGCAACGCATCGACAAGCTCGTAAACATGATCCCGCGCGACGAGCGGCAGTTCGCCCGATTGCGGGTCGGCTGTCGCAGCAGCAGTCGCCTGTTCGCAAGCCGCGATGATCGCGTCGATATCTGCCTGTGCGAGATGTTGAAGCATGAGACCTGACCGCCCTCCGCCGGATGTGCTATGGCCCCAGAACGCCCGAAGGCTGGCTTTTGTTGCCTGATTCGACCGCCTGCTGCGTGGCAGAGTTTGGACATCAATCCGGGGCAGGGCGCAATATCCGCGGAGCAGATCGGGCCGAGATCGATGTTGTTCAATGACAGGCTGGTTTTCCTCCACGTGCCCAAAACAGCGGGTACGTCGGTGACGAGCTTTCTGATCCGCAATCTGCCCGGCAAAATCATATTAACGGAGCCGGCCGATACCCCGGCGGCTGGCTCTCTTCCGCTCGCCGCGCGTGGGAGGCTTGAGTTGCGGCGGCTGCGCCGGCGCATCGGATTCCTGCGGCATCCTCGTCTCCACCGCATCGTCGGCGCACGCCATGAGACGTTGCGGCAGGCCGCCGAAACGTTATCCGGCCTTGGACGCCGGCTTGAAGATTTCGAAGCCGTGATCGCCGTCATCCGCAATCCCTACGATCTGGAAGTTTCGCGGTTTCATTTCTTCCGGCGTGGGCATCTGGGAATTAAGGGCTTCGCGCATGAATTGGCCGAAGAATTGGCGCAGTCCGGCGATTTCGCAGCCTTCGCGGAGCGCGCCGCCTATCACGGCCAATTGCCAGGGCACATCGAAGACTGGTTCGAGATCGACGGACGCATGCCGTCCAACATGCGCATATTGCGCTTCGAGACACTGGAAGCCGATCTCGCGCGGCTGATTGCTCCCTATTGCCGTACCTCCGCGCCATTGCCGCGACTCAACGCGTCGTCACATGCTCCGTATAAGGAATATCTCACGCCGGAGATCGAGGACGCGATCTATCGCAAATATCGCTGGCCGTTCGACCGCGGTTACTACGCACGGGAAAAAATCTAGGGACGTGCAAGCCCGTCAGTATGCATGCGCATCGCGCGGCGCAAAACGATACACGACGAGAAGAATCCCGAGCGCGAACAGGGCGGGCATCAAAGCCAGCGTGCTGCCCGCAGCGGCGATGGCGCCCGCGGCGGCCCAGGTGATGGATGAAAAAGCCTCTGCAAAAGTTGCGATCCGCGAAGACGTGTGACGGGCACGGAATTGGCTGCGTTTGGCCTGTGAGCGAAACCAGAGTTGAATCGCTGTCGAAGCGGAAGCGGCGGTGGCGATGCCACAAATTGCCACCAGCGCGGCGGTCGGAGATGCGAAAGCGAGCACGATGACAAAGGGGCAGAATATTATCCCGATTGCGCCCAGCACGGCTTCGATCTTGGCATGCAGGAGCCGTGTGGGAAGAACGGGCGCGGAGGCGACCAGGTCCGGCGCGTCTTCGCCGGAAATGGTCAGCCAGGCGAGACCACCCGCGAGCTGGCCGGCTGCCATGATCAGTACCGGGACGCAGATGAGAGAGGCGTTGCCTCCGGATTCAAAACTTCGCCACAACAGCAAGGCCGGCGGAAGCAAATACAAAAGCTGCATCAAAGATTGCGACATCAGCCAGGGATCGCGCAGCAGCAGGAGCCATTCTTTCCACCGCAAAGCTTGCGCCGGTGTGCGCGCGCGAAATGGGCGGTTGGTCTGGCGGACGGCGACGGCATCGCGCGCGATGCTGCCTGCAGCCAGCGCGCAGCCGGCAAAGCGTGGAGCCGCGTAGAACAGCACTGCGAAAAACAGAGCGAGGCACGCGGCGCCAACCGCGACAAGACAAATTCCATCGCCGAGCGCGGCGCGGGCCGGCCACCAGAAAAGGCTTTGAAGCATCGGCGCATGCGCGATCACTGCCGGCGAATGAAGAAAAGCCGTGCGCGATAGCGAGCCGGTGGAAACCATGGCAGCGATCTGAATGCCGATCACAAAGGCGGCGCCGATGATGGCGGCTGCCACCTGTGATGCAAAGCGTGTCCGCTTCGGTCCGATCGTATAAAACAAAGCAAGTGTGAGCAGAACTGCCAGTGCGGTCGCAAGGAACGCGACTGCGAGGATCGCGCCATAGGCGCCCAGCCACCGCCAACCGTGCTGCAGCGCAAGCACATCGATGAACGGTCCGGTGAGAAAGAGCGACATGGCGCCGACGGAAATCGCAATCGCGCCGATGCGGACCGCGAAAATTTCATCGGCAGGCGCGGGCGAGGAAAGAATGAGTTCCAGATCGGAGCGTGAATAGAAAGCACGCGTCACGTTCTCCATCGCCTGCGACAGCATGGCGGAGCCGGAAAGCAGCATCGCCGCGGTCACTGCAATCAGCGTTGGAATATCCGGACGGACGATCTCGGTTCCCGTTTGCCGGATGACGAGAAATGCAAAGCCATGCAGGAAAGCAACAAATACAATTGCCATGATGGCGAGGACCGGCTCGCGGCCACGGCGGCCTGCCGTCAGCATGGAAAGCGTGTCCCGCCAGGAGAGTCTTACTTCATGGCGCGCATACCAGGCGAGCGAGCCGACCGTCATTCGGCCGCGATGTCCTGATGAACCAGGGCCAGAAACAAATCTTCGAGACTTGCGTCGCCGCGTCCGCTGAGGCCGCGCAATTCGTGCAGCGTGCCTTCTGCGATCAGCCGGCCATGTGCGATGACACCGATGCGGTCCGCCATGCGTTCCGCGATTTCAAGAATATGCGTAGTCATAATGACCGTATTTCCGGCGCGAACCCGTTCCGTGAGCACGTTTTTCACAAGACGCGCGGAGCCTGCGTCGAGGCCGGTCAGCGGCTCGTCGAGAATGATGAGTTGCGGCTCGTGCACGAGTGCGCCGGCCAGCGCCACCTTCTGGCGCATGCCACGCGAGAAGCCGCCGCAGCGCTCATTGGCATGTGCTTCGAGACCCAGCAGACGAACGAGATCATGCGCGCGCCGTTCGGCAAGCGATGGCTCTACGCGCCATAGCCCTGCGACGAATTCCAGATATTCGAGCGGCGTCAAGCGGTCATAGATCATCGGTTCGTCGGAGAGCCAGCCCATGATCTGTTTAGCGGCGACTGGATCGGCAAGCGCATCGACGCCAAAGATGGAGATGGCCCCGGCGTCCGGCTTCAAAAGCCCGCTGACCATGCGCAGGGTGGTGGTCTTGCCCGCGCCATTGGGGCCCAGAAGCATGTAGAACTCCCCGCCGCGAACCTGCAGATCGAGCCCGTCCACGGCAGGCCGTGCGAAGGATTTGCGCAAGCCCTTGATATCGAGGGCGGGCGGCGTTGGAGGCGCTTCGGAAAGATTCATGCGCCCAGTTTAGGCGCTACTCGTTTCGAACCCATAAAAGCGTCGACCCCGCGGGACGGATACGAGGCATTTTCACGCTCGTGGCCCCGCAACCTCCTTGGGAGTTTCCCGGCTTTGTGGCGGGAGAGCCATAACGCGATGTTGTTTTATCTCCGCTTGCCAGACCGGCGATTACCGGTTGAGGATGGCATGCGGCATTTTTCCGAAGGGCCTCGATGTTCATCGACCTCGGCGACGCACGAATCTTTTTCGACACGGTGGGATCGAAGCTCGCTGTCGACGGTGAGCGTATGGTGGAACGCCCGACGCTGATCGTGATGCATGGCGGGCCGGGTTTTGATCATTCTTCCATGCGGCCCTATTTCGACCGCTTCGCCGACAGCTATCAGGTCGTATACATCGATCATCGCGGGAACGGCCGCTCGACGGGTGCACCGGAGAGCTGGACGCTCGCACAATGGGGCGACGACATAAAACATTTCTGCGATGCGCTCGGCATCGAGAAGCCTCTCGTTTACGGCAATTCCTTCGGCGGTATGGTGGCGATCAGTTATGCGAGCCGCCATGCCGATCATCCCGCAAAGCTCATTCTGTCGTCGACCGCGGCGCGCATGCGCTTCGATATCACCGCCCGATTGATGGAGGAGCGCGGCGGAGCGGAAGCGCGCGAAATTGCGGAGCGATTCTGGACGCGCGGCGCCGACGAGGATTTCGCCGATTATCTGCGTGTCTGCATGCCGTTTTATAATCCGGGGAATGCCGAGCTTTGGATGGCGGCGCGCCGCCGCGCCATCCTGCGTCTCGAGGTGATGCGCCATTTTTCCACTGGCGAAATCCGCAGCATGGACACGCGTGCGCAGCTTGCGGAGATCCGGTGTCCGGTTTTGATACTTGCCGGCAGCTACGATCCCATCACGCCCGTTGCCTGCGCGGAAGAAATCAAAGATTCACTGCCGCACGCCCAACTCGACATCTTCGAAGGCGCGGGTCACGGTGTGCATCGCGACCAGCCCGACAAAGCCGAACGCGTGATGCGCGCGTTCCTGGCCGCATGAGCATGTCGCGTCTTTCCACCCGCCATGTCGTGGCCGCGGTGATCGGCAACGCGCTCGAATTTTACGATTTCATTACTTATGCTTTTTTTGCCGTGCAGATCGGTCATGTCTTCTTCCCCGTCCGCGACGCATATGTGAGCCTGATGCTTTCGCTCGGCATTTTCGCTGCGGGCTTCATTATGCGGCCGGTCGGCGGAATTGTGATCGGATGGTATGCCGACAGAACCGGACGGCGCCCGGCCATGTTGTTGAGCCTCGTGCTGATGGGCCTGGCCATACTCGCACTCGCACTCACGCCTTCCTATGAGGCCATCGGTATTGCTGCGCCGGTGCTGGTTGTGACTGCTCGCGTAGTGCAGGGTTTTGCGCTTGGCGGCCAGGTTGGGCCCGCGACCGCATTCCTGATGGAGGCCGCGCCAACCGGCAGGCGCGGTTTCTATGCGGCGCTTCAGGGCGGTAGCCAATATGTATCGAGCCTCGCCGGAGGTCTGGTCGGCGTTGTGTTATCTGCTCTCCTGAATGCGCATCAGCTTGAGGCCTATGGCTGGCGTATCGCTTTCTTGCTTGGTGTGCTTGCACTTCCTGTCGGTCTTTTTTTGCTCCGCGACCTGCCGGAAACACTTCACCAAGCCGATACGACAGCTCAAATGGCCGCACGTCCGAGCAGCTGGGAATTATGGCTCGCTCATCGCCGTATCATAACATTGGGGCTGGTAGCGCTGGCCAGCGCCACTATCTTTACTTACCTCCTGAATTATATGACCACCTATGCCGAGACCGTGCTTCACGCGAGCAGCGCCATCGCCTTCTGCGCCACGCTGGTTATCGGCGTGGGCGGCATTACCGGAACTCTGTTCGGCGGCCGGCTTTCCGATCATATAGGCCGCTGGCCGGCCATGGTCTGGCCTCGCGTATTCTATCTTTTGCTCGTACTGCCGCTCTACTACTGGATGGTGAGCGAGCGCAGCACTGTCGCGCTGCTGTTCACCTCGGGTATTCTTGTTGTTCTCGGCACAATGAGCTTTGGGCCTTTCTATTCTGCGTTGACGGAGAGCCTTCCAACGACCATACGCGGCCGTACATTCGGCACCGTCTATGCCGTGTCGATCGCGATCTTCGGCGGTAGCGCGCAACTCATCGTGACCTGGTTGATCCGTGTGACGGGAAATCCGCTGGCGCCGGCCTGGTATCTCGTCGCAAGCGGATTATGCGGACTCCTGGCCGTGATGCTCATGCCGGAAACAGCTCCCGCGCGCGTGGGCATGGTGCCGGCTCCCGCCGAATGATTTCTCACTGCTAACGAATAGAGGATGTCATGAACGATCGCAGCGATGCGCAGCTATGGAAGAATGCAGGTGAGAAGCTCCTGCCGGAGATGGTTGCGTTGCGGCGCGCCATTCATGAAGAACCGGAACTGGGGCTGAAGACACCTGCAACAACAGCAAAGATCAAACAGGCGCTTGTCGGACTACCGCTTGAAATCAAAGAAGGACCATCGACAACGGGATTTGTTGCGCGTCTGCAAGGCCCGGCGAATGGGCGCACGGTGCTCTTACGCGCCGATATGGATGCGTTGCCGATGCATGAGGACACGGGAGTTCCTTTCGCCTCGCGCAACAGGGGCGCCATGCATGCCTGCGGGCATGACAGCCATGTGGCGATGCTGGTGGGCGCTGCGAAGGCTTTGTGCGCCAATCGCGAGCGGCTCGCCGGCTCGGTACTTTTCATGTTTCAGCCGGGCGAAGAGGGTCATCACGGCGCGCGGTTCATGCTGGAGGACGGGCTGATCGACCCGCTGCCGGATGCCGCGTTCGCGCTGCATGTCTGGCCGAACCTTCCCAGCGGCGTGTTTTGCGGCAAAGCCGGCCCTCTGCTCGCAGCGGCCGATCGCATAGTGATAAACGTCACCGGCAAGGGCGGTCACGCCTCGCAGCCACACCTTTCCACGGATCCGATTCCGGTCGCCTGCGAAATCGTCACCGCCATCCAGGCACTCGTTACGCGACGCATACCGGTTTTCGATCCCGTTATCATGACCATCGCGCGTATCACTTCCGGCACGACCAACAATGTGATCCCCGAAACGGCGGAACTGGAAGGAACGATACGAAGCTTCTCCGAGGCGTCGCGCAAACTCGCGCATGACGGACTGCATCGCGTGTCGGAAAATATCGCGACCGCGCATGGCACAACCGCAAAAGTCGAAATCATTCCGGGATTTCCGGTTACTTTATGCGACGGACGCGCCGTGGCCGTTGCGAAGAACGCCGCACAAAGTTTGTTCGGCGAAGCAGGTTGGACCACACTGGCCAACCCCGTCATGGGCGCAGAAGATTTTTCCTACGTGCTCCAGAAAGTGCCGGGCGCAATGCTGTTTCTCGGCGCGGTCCCGGAAGGGGGCGATCCCGCGACCTGCTGCGGCCTGCACTCCAATCGCATGATGCTCGACGAAACCGTGATGGCGCGCGGGGCCGCCATGCATTGTGCGGTCGCGGAGACATTTCTGGCGGAAGGATTTGATCAAAGCCGCCAATAAAAAAGCGGCGCTGCATTTGCAGCGCCGCCCTTTAATTCGACACCAAAATTCATTTTGCGACTTCTTTGGTTACCAGATAGGCGCCCGCCCATTGGTAGGCGGTGGTAGGGCAGGGGACGTTCAGTTGAATCGCAACCGTATGAACACCATACCTGACCGAGTAACTTCCCTGCCAGTTACGCGTTGCCGTCCGTTCGGAGCCAGGCAATTTGTCTACATAAGGGCCGCCGTCGACAGAATTCCCGTCGACCAGCTCATTTATTGCCCACTGGTCGGTACATGTCGCTTTGCCGACCGTGGACATTACACTTAAGCCGAGGACACAGCCGCCGACGAAATTGCAGCGCACCTGTGTGGTGTCTATCGTGGTGATACCCTCAGGCATGGTCTGGCCGTAATTGCCCGAGACATACGCAATTCCCAACGGCGTGAGCAGCACCGTATTCGTCGATTTCGCCAGGGCGGATGTACTTCCTGCTTCGGCTATAAGGGCAAGCGCGATGCTTCCCAAAAATAGAAATCTGCCTGCTAACATTTTGACCTCCTCGAACCGAGTGAAAGAGTTTGCCCGGATGCGCGACGGTTTAT
>DASXXW010000061.1:0-29477 GCA_036502865.1 Rhizomicrobium sp. | reverse complement strand
TGCCTTCCGTCTTTTGTCCAAACATCAAAACATGCTGGCCCACTACCGCCGGACACGGTCTGGCACGCGACGATTTTCTTATAGCTATCGATCTCCGTTTGATATTGGGAGCCTGCCGCGCCGTATGTTCCGCCAATAAGTATGAGACGTTGACCGTTGAGACAAAACCGGTCGTTGTTGTCGAAATTCACGCTCCCATGGTAGCCATCCTGAGAAATGGTTTGTGGACATCGGGTGATGGCGGACAACCCCGAGATGCTCCAACCGATACCCACGGGTCCGTCGCCCCCGCTCGACGAATAGGTAAGCGCAATATTCGGCGCCATATGGTTGGTGCCGGGAGGCGCCTGAATGGGTACCGTATAATTGAATCCCCCGCCCGCCGTAACGTTCGGCGTCTGGGGGGTGTTATAGGGCGTCAACCCCATGTCGCCAGGCGGCGTTACGGCGACTTAACTCCAACATGCCGCGTGGTTCAAATTATCCGGAACATGCACGTCGCCGGCTTTCTGCTCGCGGACAACAGCAGATGGAGCCGCGCGGGCACAGGCCGACAGACAGAACGGGGCGCCGGATTTTGCCGGCGTCCATTTCTATTTTCACCACATCTGTTATGATGCCTCTCTCGCATATCCGAAGGGGAAACAATGATCCGCAAACATGGTACCGCTTCGTCGGCATCCGCCGCGCGTAATTTCGGCACGGCTCTCTGCACCGCAGCCTTTTGCATGGCGCTGCCCGCGGCCGCCAAGACCGTGACATTCGATGTCCAGGATGCAGCCGCCACCGACCCAGCCGCGATCAACGCCAAAGGCCTGATCACCGGCTCCTATGAGGACGCCAGTTTCGAATCGCATGGCTTTGTGCGCGCGACCGACGGCACCATCACATCGTTCGACGCGGAAGCCGCGATTGCCACCCTGCCCGGCGCGATCAGCAACAACGGTATCATCGCCGGCTTCTATGCCGATTCGAGCTTCACCTTCCACGGCTTCGTCCGCAGCGCCAAAGGCAAAATCACATCCATCGACCCCACCGGATCGATTCTCACTGCAGCTACCGGCGTGAACAACGCCGGCACCGTCACAGGTTATTATATGGATGGCAGCGGCGTGACGCACGGCTTCCAGCGAGCGAATGACGGAACGATCACCGTTTTCGACCCCAAACACTCCACCTTCACGATTGCCAATGCCATAGACGACAAGGGAACGATCGCCGGTTATTATATTACAAGCGTGACCGGCACCTAACGCGGCTTCCTGCTTTCGCCGAACGGCAAGTACAAGACCTTCGCCGTTACCGGCGCCATCGTGACCGAAGCCAGTGCGCTCAACACATCCAATGGCACCGCCGGCGTCTATGCCGACGATGACGGCATCTATCACAGCGTCACGCGCAGCGGGACCGGCACCATCGCCACTTTCGATCCCACGGGCGCCGTCAGCTCCACCGCCGCCAGCCTGAACGATGGCGGCACGATTGCCGGCTATTACACGGATTCCAGCCAGGTGGAGCACGGCTATATGCGCACGGCTGCCGGCAAGATCACCTCATTCGACCCGAAGGGTTCGACCGACACCGTCGCGCTCGGAATCAACAATTCCGGCACCATCACCGGGCACTGGGTCGACAGTAATTACATCGACCACGGCTTTATCCGGACGCCCTAGCCGCCTCGAACAAAAGGATTGATGCCAGAAATCTTGAACTTCAAGAGTAAACACATTGCCGAAGTAGAGTTATCTTAATCCTAGTCTCTTGGAGAAATTACGCCGTATGTAATCGCCCAACGAATTATAGTGGGGTACACGAGAAAGGCAAACCCAATCAAAAAGACGGCGAGCCATGTATATAGAATTAAATTTTGGTGGGCCGACAAACCCAATATTGCAACGGCCACTGCAAAGTAGATCAATGACCCGATGACAATTGCGGCCCCTATCCAGCTAGCCCTTCTCGCATTCCGAGGTAAAGGCCCAAAGTCGTTTTCGGCAGTCAATGATTGATAGCGGCGACGCCGATCGATTGAGAAAAACGTAACAACAAAAATCCCCATGGCCACGGCAATAAACCCTGCGCCGGATGAGACTTCTCCCTCTCCTTCCAGCTTCTTGTACAATACAGCAAAGACAGCAAAAGCTATGGCAAACACAGAACAAAAAATTACCCAGCGCGAAGGTGATCTTGTAGTAAAAACGCTCATGGCTGCCCCCATTAATAGCGGCCCACGGACCCAGAAACCGGCTTTAGGCTAGTTAGTGCTAGCGCCCAGGTCAACGCATTGTTGAGTGGGCTTCAACTTGGCAACAAATTCCTCAGGTGAACGCGGAGTGATGACTAGATACTTCAGAATTCCGGCCCGCTCGATCACAATAGGATCGCTGAAGAGCCGGTTCGGTAATCTTAGTGTTCTGAATGTGTTTGCTGTGAGGCCTAACCAACTTGCATTTGATAATTCTTTGACCTCAACAAATTTATCTATTCTAAACGAGGCTATTGGAAAAAAGCCAATTGCAATTATTTCCAAACGGCCATCTCTAACTCGGTAATCATACAGCAAAGGCGCCATAACCGATATTACTGAAAATCCACAGATGATAATCCCGACGCCAAGCAAAATGGCCAGCCCGACTTGAATAATAGCAGGAAACTCTTTGAACACTTTCGCCTCGTTCAGTGGCTGCTAGGCGACAACTTGGCCAAGGTCGCGTTCAGCTCGTTACGTGTCGCTCGTACCGCGATTCCTGAGGCGCTCATGGGCGTCCATTCCTGAGGCGCTCACCGGCGTCTATCTTTGTTTGCGGCGGGCGATGTGTAAGAATCAATCGGCGCGCCGCATTTCCGGCAAGCCCTTCCAAGATAAAACATGCTCTTTTTCCACTGAAGCATGTAACTGCTTCCACAAAAGGGACACCGCTCCGAAACTGATAATAACCACCATCCAGCATAGATCGGAAACAGCCACCAATTGGATAGCATGTGTTTCCAGCTCAATATCGTAGCGATAAACGCAACCGAGAAATAGATAAACAGCCGCGCTTTAATGAATGCTCGGGAGTGCCAGTTCAGTGACATGGGCCCCCTGAGCCGGGATTCCTGAAATCGCTCACCGGCGTCCATCTTTGTTTCCGGCGGGCGATGCGCGCCGGAATGTCCTCGCCTTCATAGTTCGCCGGCGCAATCGGAAAATCGTCATGCGGAGCGGAGCGGAATGCATTCACATTGACGGTGAACCAGCTCGCGCCACCATCTTCCATCAGAGCGCCGATATAGACGCCGCAACACGCGCAGATCAGAAAATCCGCCGTGCGCAGGCCGAAGCGGTAGCGAATGAGCGCGCCAGCGTCGCGCACGGAAATGGACATTGTACCGTTGGGATCGCTGGTGTTGCGGGCGCCATGGGCACGGCAGAAACTGCATTGATCGGCCCGCAGGCCGAGCGCCTCCAGCGGCTGCGAAGCCTCGAAAACAAATTCCAGATTGCCGCAATGGCACCCGCCTTCAAAACGATACATCGCCATCTTCAAACCTCATCCACTCGCCGACAGATAATCTCGTCATTTTATCTTGCGACACCGAAAGCTGCGGCATCCGGCATATAACCGGAAGTTGCGTTTTCGTCATTCTGTTCCTCCACCGCGTAATCGTCGCAAGGAACGGCCTTCGCTTTCGCCGGAGGCCGAATTAGGCCAATATTCCGGCAGTTAGTCAGACGCCATGCCGAAGGGCGCCGTCGGGGGCGGCCATGCTGGAACGAATTTTCCAGGAACCGAAATTCCGCGTCTGCTGTCTCGGTGGCATCAAGCTCATCGAAGCCGGCAGCAATACGGATATGACGCCCGCGGGCCGCAAGACGCGCGCCCTGCTCGGCTATCTCTGCATCGTCGGGAAACCGGTGGGACGCGAGCGGCTGGCGTCGCTTCTGTGGGGCGATCGCGGCGACGAGCAGGCACGCGCGAGTCTCAGGCAGGCGATCTATGAACTGCGCTCGCTGCTCGGCGGCGAACATCTCATCAAAGTGGAACGCGACACGGTCGCCGTCGGCGACGATGTCGGCACCGATCTGGCCGCCATTCTTGCGGCGGCGCATTCGGGAGATCTGGAGGAATTGGGCCACGCGCTTGCAGCTTGGCGCGGTGATTTCCTCGAGGATCTGTCATCCATAGATATTTCGTTCGATGCCTGGCTGCGAACCGAGCGTTTGCGCGTGCAGGAAAGCCTCATCGGCGCGGCGACGGAAGCGGTGAAATCGGGAATGGCGCGCGGCGAGGTCGATGCGGCGCGCAAAATCGTCAATCTGCTTCAACAGCATGACGGCACAAATGAAGTCGTGGTGCGGCTGGGGTTGAGGCTGGATCACCTTGCAGGCGATTCGGGAGGCCTGCATCGTCGCTATGAGCGTTTCCGTGAACTGCTCAAGGCGGAGTTGAATGCGGCGCCGTCCGTTGAAACAAAACTTCTGTTCGACGAGCTGACGGCCAAATCCTCGGCCGTGGAAATACCGGTTGCTTCTCTATCCAGCGATGACACTCTCGAAGAGGCGCCGCCGCCGCCTGTCTCAGCGCCCTTGCCCGAGCGCATCGATGCGGAACTAATCGTTCCAGTTCAACCGGCTGTGTCCAACCACTGGCCGAAATTTGTCGTCGCCCTGCTTGCGATCTCCGCGCTCTGTTTGGTCATCTGGTTTGTCTGGAGCGCTTGGTACAAGGCCGCGCCGCCGCGGGTCGAGCCGCTCCTCGCCGTGATGCCGTTTCAGGGCCTGAGCACCGATTCGGACTCGCGCGCATTTGCGGGCGGGATTTCAAATGAAATCGCCGATGCGCTGCGGCAAACAACGAAAATCCGGGTTGCGCCAGCGCCGTCCGGCTTCCCCCATGCAAATGCGCCCGCCGCGACACATGTATTGAGCGGATCCGTGGAGCGCACCGGCGGCAAGCTTCATGTGATCGTGCAGTTGATGGACATCACGGACGACCGCGTCGTCTGGGGTCACGCTTATGACCGGGCGTTGTCACAAACACCGGAACTCCGGCACGATGTGGCCACCCAGATCGCGGGCGCGCTGGGCAAACTTCTTACTTCGGACTCTTTCAGCCAGGTGCCGATGGGATCGGCGGCCTATGATCATTACCTGAAAGGCCGCAGCCTGTTCCGGCAGAACGAGCCGGACGCTGCGTCCGCGGAACTCGAAGACTCCATTCGCCTTGCACCGGGTTTCGCGAATGCGTGGTCGAGCCTTGCAACGGTTCGACTGCGTCTCGCCAGGGATACGCATGACAGTTCTCTGGCGCATGCAGCCTCCGCTGCCGCGGAACGCGCCATCGCGCTCGATCCCAACAATGGAGAAGCCCAGGGCGTGCTCGCCATGTTGATGCCGTCCACCCATCTGATAGAGATCGATCGCCAATTCGAGCGTGCATTGCGCGCCCAGCCGGACAACACACAGTTGCTGGTCTGGCACGGCGAATTTCTGATGTATGTCGGCCGCAGCCATGAGGCGCTCGACGAATTGAAGCGCGCCTACATACTCGATCGGACGACTCCCGATGTCGCGGCCAATCTCGCACTTGCCGCCCTCCGATCCGGACGGCTGGACGAAGCCAAGGAAATCCTCGACATACTCGGCCCCGGCACCGATGACGCGTCGCGGCTCGCCTATTTCAACTTCCACATGAAATATTTCCTCTATCACCGGAACTGGTTCGGGCTGGCGAACTACCTAACGGTGATGCCCGAACGGATTTCGCCGCAGTTGGCCGCGTTCCTGCGTTTGTGCCGCGATACCGCGACCGCATTCGCAACGCATGAAACCGGCAGGCTCGATGGGCTGCATGCCGACTGGCGGCGCGAAGCTTCTATCGATCCCGACGACGCGACCCAATTCCTTTCCGCGCTCGACGATTACGATGGTTCCATGGACGCCATTCAACCCGCTGCCAAGTCCAGCCGAAACAACACTCTGCTGACGGATCCGAAATGGGAAGCGCTCTTTGTTCCCAATCTTCTCGCACTACGCCGCGATCCGCATTTCGACGCGCTCCTCACACAATGGGGACTGTCCGATTATTGGCGCGTAACCAACCATTTGCCGGACTATATGCGCTGAGGCTTCAATATTCGCGCACAGAGGCACAGAGCTACGGGGACATTACTTGCGGGCGATCGAAAAGACCGGTGCGCTTTGCGCACAAGCGCATCGTGACGCGGGCGCGTCCTCTCTGCGTCTCCGCGCCTCTGCGTGCCTGACCTTGTCGGACGCTCTGTCGGTTGCCTGAAGGTCAGATTGCTTTAACTTTGGGAAAAAGGGACTCGCATCATGCACGTCCGTGCGATTGCAGTGACTTTGATATTGACGATGACGGTTACGTCCTCGATGTCCGCGGCGCATGCCGCAGCTGCAAGTTCATCCCAGCCCGGTGCTGCACTCAGCGGAAGCTGCACTTTCCGGAACACGGAAATCGCGACTGCCTCCTCCTTCGACCAGACAAGTTCGGCGAGTTTCGTGAAATTGAAAGACGCCGGATCGATCACCTTTATGCAAAACGCGACCGGCTGCGTCGCAGGCACGTTCTTCGCCAATGCCGGCAATGAAACCGATGGCGACCATGTGCTGCTGCAGGTGCTTCTCGACGGCAAAGCCTGCCCGCCGCTTTCGAGCGGATATATTTTCGCGAATTCGGGCCAGGATTTCTCGTCGCACATGGCCGCGTTTTTCTGCGGCGCCAGGATAGCCGCGGGCAAGCATAGTGTTCAGGTGCAATATGCCAGCGGACAGGGCGGCAATGCGGAGCTCTTTCAGCGCACGCTGGAAGTCACGCACCAATAGGTTGCTTGCCTTCGCATCATGCAATCGGGCCCGGGCGTCAATTCCGACTCCTACCTCCCGAATTGACGGGTTTTTGACGCCCAAATGACGTTCGCATGATGTCGGCCATGCGACTCCTATCCATCAACGCGAACCGATCGCGCAACACAGGAGAGAGATTATGCGTATCCATGCAGTAGCAATGGCGGCGGCATTGGCGATGTCGTCGGCGTCTTTGACGTCGACGGCACATGCGGCGGATGCGGGCCAGTCGCCCTTCCTCCAGCCTGCCAGCACCGGAAGCTGCGTTTTCAAGAAGACCGAATATGCCGCGTCGACATCCCACGACGACAGCACGTCGAAGACCTTCGTCAATCTCGGAGACGGCGGATCGATCACTTTCAGACAGGCCAAGAGCGGCTGTGTTGCGGGCACATTCTTTGCCAATGCCGGCAACGACGTCACGAACGACAATGTGGCTCTGCAGGTGCTTCTCGACAACACACCCTGCAACCCGCTGGTGAATGATTACTTCTTCGCGAATTCCGGCGTGGACTTCTCTTCGCATTCCGCCGGCTTTTTCTGCGGCGCGAGCGTGCCCGCCGGTACGCATATGATACAGGTGCAATACGCCTCCCATGCCGGCGGAGAGGTGGAATTCTTCCAGCGCACGCTCGTGGTCGATCACCGGTAGGTTGGAGCGCAGCCTCACCCCTCGATCATTGGGGTGAGGCTCCCTTTCGCGGACTCTCACGGGCCGGAAATGGCGATCCCCTCGGCTTTCAGCCTGTCGATCACTCCGCCTTTGCGCAACAGAATGCCGATCGGAACGATGGCGAGCGTGCGTCCACCGCTCGTCATCGCATCCGTAACACTCGCAACCGTATCGTCGATCGAGCGGGCGTCGAGCGCGGTGGCATGTGGCGATAGACTGATCAGGCAGGCGTAGTAATGAGACGGCGCCCAGTTCGCCAGCATGCCGCTCACATCGCCGATGGCCCATGCGCTCGCGGCGGCCTGCACATGCCGGCTCTGATATTCGATATCCTCGATCTCGGCTTCGATGCATGTGCCCGTCGCGGCAGGCGGTAGTTTCAGCAACTCCTCGCCGCTGGGGATCAGATCGTAATCGGCGATCCGGCGCACAAGGATGCGGCGCGCCCGCGCAAGCGTCGCGATCCTGTCCTCCGGTTCATGCGTTGTGAGATTGTCGACATGACGGAAATCGCTGCCGAGCCGCATCGCCGCAAGAATGGGAGCGTTGTCATTATATCTGTCTTTGGACTCGTGCAGAACATTGCTTATTCTCGCGAGATCGGCCGCCACATGCGGATCGAGACTCTCCGAAAGTGATTTGCCGTCGGGCGGATGCAGCAGGTCGCTCTTTGTCAGATAGAACCAGACTCCGCTGAACACGCCCATCCGCACCTGCGGCGGCAGGAGTACGCGACGTATGTTGTTCAGATCTGTTTCAAGCGGCCTCGCGTTCCAGGCGAAACCGTCTGGAAGCGGCGTGACGATTCCAAGAATCGCAACATCGGCACCGTTTTTCGTCGCGTGCCAGATTGCGGGGCCTTTCCCATTGGCAATGACGGTGATGGTCTCGATCGGCGGCGGCGCGGGCACGCTCTGAGCCTCTGCGGGCGGCGTAAGGCCCGCAGACACAGCACCCGCAAGAACAAAATCACGCCATCTCATGCCCGGACCAAAGCAAAACCGGAAAAAATTATACCAACAGTCGTGACCGCTCATTCGCGACGCCGTTAATTGCGAAAGTCGACGCCAATAGTGGTCCCCATTTTTGCATTCTTATGCGTTTATGCGGGCGGGTCGAGTGGGGCGTTCGCCATTCGCAGCAATGATCTCAAGGCCCGCACCGGCATGCGCCAGGCCCGATGTCGGATCGCCGCTGACATTGGCGACGCGCGCGTTCAGATAATGCGCACGCTCCACGTTGATCCAGTTGCCGCCGCGGAGCCAGAATTTGAGGCTGGTCGCGGCACAGAGGCGCATCAGTTCATCCTCGTCATCCGAGCGCGCGGACATCTCATAGAGCTCCCAGCCGAGATTGTTGCCCGCAATGGCGATTGTGCGCTCGAGCAGAGGCGATTGCGGAATCTGTCCGACAAGATCGAGGGCGCCACGATACAGCCGACTTGCATCGCCAGCGCGCCTCGAACCGACCAATGCTGCGACCAGCATGAAACGCATATCCAGCAACGCCGCGCCAAGATCATCGCCGCTCGCTTTGAGACAGCAGAGTTCCAGCTCTGCCGCCCCGATAGCATCGCCGGCCAGAATCGCGGCGACATACAGTCTTCCCCATGCCCTAGCCGTTTCGATGGTGGGCGTCTGGCCATCGAGAACCCGCCTACCCAACTCAAGGGCGCGCGCCCAATCGCCCAGATGCTCGCCAATCACATGGGTGGAGAGCTGAAGGAAGGGCACCAGGAAGGCGGATGTTACTCCGCTTTCCGCCACCGTTTCCAGTTCACGCGCGAGCCGCTCACTCTCTTTGTCATGATAGCCCCAACCTTCGCTGAGCAGTCTTTCCAACGATCCTCTCTCCATTCTCAATATCTCCCAGAGGTGCTGGCTCCCGCTTCGCCGGGCCGATACGCCGGACCATGAGGCTAAACTCAGGAACAGGAAAATGGCGGCGCAGCGGCTCTGGTGCAGACGAACCCAACCGGCGTAGCATGAGCTCGCGTTCCCATTCAGGGGGTGATCATGCCGTTCGAGCTGCACATCAATGGTGAGGCCAGAACCGTTGATGTCCCCCCCGACATGCCCCTTCTCTGGGTGCTGCGCGATGTGCTGGGTCTGACAGGTACCAAATTTGGTTGCGGCGTGGCCCTGTGCGGCGCCTGTACAGTTCATATCGACGGCAAGCCGGTGCGCTCCTGCCTGCTGCCCGCAAGCGCGGTAGGAAACCGCGCCGTCACAACCATTGAAGCGATCGGCGCCACGGCCATCGGCGCGAAGGTCCAGAAGGCGTGGCTCGATATCGAAGTCATCCAGTGCGGCTATTGCCAGTCGGGCCAGATCATGTCGGCGGCTGCCCTTCTGGCCGCAACACCCAATCCCGATGACTCCGATATCGACGCTGCAATGTCGGGCAATATCTGCCGTTGCGGCACCTACGTGCGCATCCGCGAGGCGATCAAGCGCGCCGCGAAAGCGCCGGCGGGAGAACACATATGAGCGCGGTCGCCGAACTGGCGCCGTCGCGCCGCGCACTGCTTGCAAGCGGCCTCGCAGGCAGCTTCGTGTTTGCCTTCCACGTGCCGGTAGCAGGCGCCGCAATTGTCAATGGCGCAGTTGTCAATGACATTGAGGGTGTGCTGCCCGAGCCGGGACCATTCGCACCAAATGCCTTCATCCGCATCGACACGATGGGCAAGACCACGCTCGTCATGCCTCAGGTCGAAATGGGCCAGGGTGTCTACACCTCGATTCCCATGATCCTTGCCGAAGAGCTTGACGCAGACTGGAACAGCATCGCGCTCGAGCACGCGCCGCCCAATGAGAAGCTCTACGCCAATCCGGTGCTCACCGTGCAGGCGACCGGCAATTCCAATTCGGTCCGCGCCTTCTGGATGCCGCTGAGAAAAGCCGCGGCGCAATCGCGCGCACTGCTTGTCGCGGCGGCAGCGAAACAATGGAATGTGGATCCCGACACCTGCACGACGGATAGCGGCAAAGTCATTCATAATGCGAGCAATCGCGTTCTCACCTATGGCGAGCTGGCATCGAGCGCGAACGGCACGCCGCCCGCCAATCCGCCGCTGAAACAGCCGAAGGATTTCCGCCTCATCGGCAAGCCACTGAAGCGCCTCGATACGCCCACCAAGACCAACGGCAGGACGATCTACGGTATCGATGTGATGCTGCCGGGGATGAAATTTGCAACCCACGCCGCGTGCCCGCATTTCGGCGGCAAGGTCGCGCATGTGGACGACAGCGCAGCAAAGAAAATCCCCGGCGTGCAGCAGATCGTGGTGCTCGACGATCTCGTCGCCGTCATCGGCGATCACATGTGGGCGGCGAAGAGCGGGCTCGATGCGCTCAGGATCGAATGGGACCCCGGACCAAACGGTCATGTCGATTCCGCGCTGATCCGCGCCGATATCATGAAGGCGAGCGAACAGAACGGCCTTGTCGCCAAGAAGATCGGCAATGCGCACAAGGCGCTGGCGCAGGGCGATACATTCGAAGCGCATTACGAAATGCCGTTCCTCGCCCATGCGACGATGGAACCGATGAATTGTACCGTTCATCTCACAAAGGATTCCTGCGAGATCTGGACCGGCACGCAGATCGTAGCGCGCGTGCAAACGACGGCCGCAGCCACGGCCGGCCTGCCACTCGAGAAAGTGATCGTACATAATCACATCATCGGCGGCGGCTTCGGGCGCAGGCTCGAACCCGACATGGTGGTGAAAGCGGTGCGCGTCGCAAAACATGTCGATGGGCCGGTGAAGATCGTCTGGACGCGCGAGGAGGACATCCAGCACGATCTCTATCGCCCGCTCTATTACGACCGTCTGACCGCAACACTGAAGGACGGCAGGATCGACGGCTGGCATCACCGCATCACGGGCTCGTCCGTCGTTGCGCGCTGGCTGCCGCCCGCTTTCAAGGCCTTTCACGGCATCGATTTCGACGAAATCGACAGCGCCGTCGACATGCCTTACGCGATACCTAATTTTATTGTGGAAATGGTGCGGCGCGAACCGCCTGCCGTGCCGACCGGTTTCTGGCGTGGCGTGGGACCAAACAACAATGTCTTTGCCATAGAGAGTTTCATCGACGAACTGGCGAGGAAGGCCGGAAAAGACCCTGTCGAATTCCGCCGTTCGATGCTGACGAAAACGCCGCGCCTCCTTGCCGCGCTCGATCTCGCGGCTGAGAAGTCAGGCTGGGGAACGCCCCTGCCGCCGCGCCAGGGCCGCGGCGTCTCGGTGCAGGTGTCCTTTGCGAGCTTCATCGCCACGGTTGCGCATGTGGAAGTGGACGAGGGCGGCGATGTGAAACTGCATCGCCTCACCACAGCGGTCGATACCGGTATCGCGGTCAATCCCGACACCATCGTCGCGCAATTGCAGGGCGGCATGATCTTTGGCGCGACCGCCGCGCTCCATGGCGAGATCACCATCAAGCAGGGCCGCGTGGAGCAATCGAATTTCAACGACTACCGCATGTTGCGTATCGATGAGGCACCGGCCATCGATGTGCATCTGATCAAGAGCGGCGAGGCACCGGGCGGCATCGGCGAAACCGGCGCGACCACCGCGCCGCCCGCCATCCGCAATGCCATCTATGCCGCGACCGGCATTCCGCTCCGACGCATGCCCGTCGATCGCGAGGTGCTCGCTGGGAGGAAACAGCCATGAGTTTCTTCCGCATCGTTGTTGCCGTCTTGGTAGTCGTCATCGTTGCGGCGCTCGGCCTGTTTGTCTGGATCATTTCCGGACCCGGCCCGATGGATTTCGCGGGCGGCACGAGAGTGGCGCTAGCCGATTATCACGGGCCAGATCCCACCGGCGTTCCGGCTTCGCTCGCGCATGCAGACCTCGTCAAGCGCGGCGAATATCTCGCGACCGTGGCCGATTGCGATATTTGTCACACTTCAAAGGGGGGGTGCCAATATGCCGGCGGCTTCGCCATCACAATCCCCTTCGGGACGATCTATTCCAGCAACATCACGCCGGACAAGGATACCGGCATCGGCAATTACAGCGACGCGGATTTCCTGAATGCCGTTCGCCGCGGAATCCGCCGCGACGGTGCGCGGCTTTATCCGGCAATGATTTATCCGACCTATAGCCATATGAGCGACGCGGACGCCCTGGCCATCAAGGCCTATCTCTTCAGTCTCGCGCCTGTCCGCGCTACGACCCGCGCCAACACGCTTGTATTTCCGTTCAATCAGCGTTGGGCGCTGGGCCTTTGGTCCGCGTTTTTCAACGCGGACACCCGCTTTCAGCCCAATACGGCAAGAAGCCCGGCCTGGAACCGCGGCGCCTATCTGTCCGAAGCGCTGGCGCATTGCGGCGAATGTCATTCACCGCGGACGCTTGCCTATTCGACCGACAACCGGAACAAATTTGCTGGTGCCGTGGCGGCGGGCTGGAAGGCTTACAACATCACCGGCGATGCAGGCACCGGAATCGGTGCCTGGAGCGATGCAGATCTGCTCGCCTATCTGTCCCAGGGCCATGCGATGGGACATGGCACCGCCAGCGGCGTGATGGGCGAAGTCGTGGATGTAACTTTCGGCCACATGGCCCCGGAGGACATCCGGGCGGTCATGACTTACATTCGCACCGTCCCGGCGGTTACGTCGACTGATCTTCCGGCGACATTGGCGCCGCCCGCGCCTGCATCGCCCAAACAGGGTGTGGTCGCCAACGCCTTCGGCAAACACATCTTCGAGGGCGCCTGCGCGGCCTGTCATGGCTGGACCGGGCAGAGTCCGATCTCGGCTTTCGCGACGCTGACCGGCGCGCGTGCCGTCAACGATCCAAGCGCCATTAACGTGGCCCAGATCGTGATCACCGGCACACATCGCAAGACGCCCGCGGGCGTGCTCTCCATGCCCGCCTTCGGTACTTCCTTCAGCGATACCGATATCGCCGCGGTGGCGAACTATGTAACGGCGCGGTTCGGCGCGAAGGGGTCGGAATTAAGTGTGAAGGATATCGCGGATCTGCGGCGACAGACCGAACAACCGTAACCGAAACATAGTTGTAGACGTCGAGGTGATCAAAATGTCCAGCACCCATTTTCGTGACGAGGACAGGTTCCATGCAATCCGTTCGGAAGATGTGGAATGGAAACCATTTCCCGCCTTTCCGCCGGAAGCACGGCTGGCTGTCCTGGTCGGCGATCCAAAGGAATCCGGGCCCTATGTGATCCGGGTCAAGGTGCCGATGGGCACACGGCTGATGCCGCACAAACATCCCGAAGACAGGATCTACACGGTGATATCCGGGATATTTTACATCGGTCTGGGCGAAACATTCGACGAGAATCGTCTGAATGCGTTTGCGCCGGGAAGTGTTGTTGTTCTGCCTGGCAACCAGGCGCATTTCCACTGGGCGAAATCTGGCGAATACGTCACGCAGGTGAGTGCGATCGGTCCGCTGGGGCTGGACTATGTCGATGCCGCCAACGACCCGCGCAATCAAAATTGAGCCTTGCGAACGCCGTGTCGTCGCCTGAAGCGCCAGTCAAACCTGGAGAATTCCAGGCGCTGCAAGATCGTCTTGTGCGTCGATGTCGGCGAGTGTGCGATCGTCAGCCGGAATAAGCATCGCGCCCCGCAGAAATGCGCCAGCGCCGCGATCTCCCGTCAAATCCCTGAGTGCATCGAACCAGTCCCGTCCGAACAACACTGGCGGGCAGGCATGCCGGGCGAGTGAACCGACAATGGATGACCGATTATTGTAAGCGGTCAATAATTTCCCGACATGTGACGCCGTGACAAACGGCATATCGGCAAGTGCGATCAGGACCGCATCCACATCGCAGCTGATTACTTCCGCGATACCAAGCCGGATCGAATGGCTTTGCCCGGACGACGGCGCGTCATTACGGACGACCGAGAACCCGATGCCTGCATAATCGACCGCGCTTTCCGAAATAACCGCGATGTGAATCGCGAAGGGAAAGGACAACAACATTTCCCCCGCATGGAGTCCGAGCGGCACTCCGTCCAAATTATATGCAAGCTTGTCTGCTTCGCCGAACCGGACGGAGCGGCCCGCGGCCAGCAGCAAAGCAGCCACGCGCGGTGGCGCTATCATTTCTTTGGCTGCCCCAGAGCGCGCACCATGCCGGCGGCGATCGAAAGCGCGATTTCCGCTGCACCAATCGCATGAATATCGATTCCCGCCGGGCTTTCGATCCTCGCAAGCGCCATTTCGTCGACACCGGCATTGCGAAGCCGTTCCAGCCTCGCCGCATGGCTGCGCCGCGAACCAAGTGCCGCAACATAGCCCGTGGGCGCGGCGACGGCGGCTATCAATGCGGGATCGTCGATCTTTGTGTCATGGCTCAAGGTCACGACAGCACTTGCCATATTCGGCCGCAGCGAGGTGATTGCTTCATCGGGCCAGCGTCCATCAAGTGTCGCGCCAGGAAATCGCTCTTCCGTCAAAAACCTCGCCCGCGGATCGATGATGATCGGCCTGAGCCCGAGTGTCTGCGCAAAGCCGGTCAGCGCCTGCGCGATCTGGACGGCTCCGACCACAATCAGCCGCCGCGGCGGAAGATAGTAGTTGAGGAAAACATTTTCCTCATTTGTTTCACCGATTGTACTGCGCCCCGTGTTCAGATCGGTTTGAATGGCAATTGACTGCCCTGCAGTGCGCGCGTTGTCGATCGCGTCAAACAAAACCGGTGCAAAGCCGGCCTCGGATACGGGCTGGATCAAAATCTCGATATTCCCCCCACAAGGTAGTCCGACCTCCCACGCCGAGTTGTCCGTGACCCCGTATCGTCGCGCAACCGTTTGTCCCGAAGTGATCACTTCCGCCGCAGCGGATAAGACATCATTCTCCACGCACCCGCCGGAAACCGATCCCTCCATACTGCCCTCGGCATGGATGAGCATATGGCTGCCGCGCGGCCGGGGCGCGGAGCCCCATGTCGAAATCACGGTCGCGATTGCCATCGGCGTGCCGGCCCAACGGCGATAGGCGCGGAAGACAGCGTCGTTGTCGCTCGTGCCGCCTATTCGATGTAGCTCCAAGTCCACCAATTCCGACTCCGTTCAGTACACGGCCGATGAATTTCAGCTCCGATCCACTCCGGCATTCGCGCGAGAAATTCGCCTCACTCCCCCAGCGCCAGATTCACCACCTGCGTTTCGGAGAGCTGTGCACCGATGCGGGCGAATTGTTCGATCTCGGAGTCCGAGAAAGATTGTTTGAGATGCGCCGCGAGCCGGCCGACGGCCTCGCGCCCAAGCGGATCGCGCGGCCGGCCGAATTCGCGTGACAGCGCATCGGCATAGCCGGAAATCAGCGCGGCATCCTTGGTGCGGCCGGCAAGGCCCGCGCGCAGCGCCAGATGATCGAAGAACCAGAACAGCATTCCACGTTCGCGCAACAACGGCACCGCCTCTCTTGCGCGCGGCAATGCCCGGGCCGCATCGCCTTGAAGCGTGAGAGCGGCAGCGACGAGCGCCAGCACGTTGCCGAGAATCTCGCTATGGGATGTGCTGCCGAGACGCGCTATCAGATCCTCGCCGCTGGAGATCGCTTCATCATAGTCGCCCATTTCCATGAGCGCTTCCACGAGATTGGATGAAACAACAAGTGCAGAACGTTCCGCACCCACCACTTCGCACAGACGGATGGCCTTGATCCCGGCTTCGCGCACCGTCGGCGAACGCGAGCGCGACTCCTCGAAGAATTTCACCATGTACGCGGCGGCAAGTGATTTTGGTCGCTTGGCACCTTCTACCAATGGCAGTGCCTCGGCGATGGCCTGACGCGCTTCATCCAGATTACCAAGCATCAGCGAGGCATGCGCGAAAGCCGCTAGCGCACTGCCGAGTTGGGCCTTGTCGTCGAGCTCGCGGAACAGCGCCACCGCGCGCTCGAGTTCGGCAAGTGCGGATTTCACATTGGCTGTGTTGAAATACAAAGCACCAAGGCCCCGCCGCAATTGCGCTTCGAGCGCAGGCGGCGTGTCGGCACGCAGCAAGGCGACAGCAGCGATGAGCCAGCGCCGGCCTTCGGCGCGCGCATTCAGATCACGCCACAACGGCCAGGAACCGGCGGCAAGTGCGATCGCCTCATCCGCTCCGTTGCTCATCGTCCATTCGAGCGCGCTGCGCAGATCGTCGAGCAGCGGGCCGTAATGTTCGGCGAAGGCGCTGTCGCTCATGGTTTCCCAGTCGACGCCCGCGCGTTGCAGCGTGCGCAGAACGTGATCGGCATGCCTCTGCCGCGCGAGTTCGGCATCGGACGACGCAGCCAATTTGTCGAGCATAAACGCGCGCGTCGTTTCAAGCAGACGATAATGCCGCTCGCGCGATGCAGGTATCACCGCGATCATCGATTTGTTGATCAGCCGGCCGATATGCGCGAACAGCTCCGCTTTCGGACTATCATCATCCGCAACAACAAATTCCGCCGCCGGCATGGAAAAGGCACCTGCAAACACGGCGAGGCGGCGCAACACGACCTGCTCCGACGGTGACAGGAGACCGTGGCTCCATTCGAGCGTTGCAGACAGGGTGGAATGACGCTGAGGTCCTGTTCTTCTGGCGCCCAGCCAGCCATTGAACGAACCATCCAGTTTTTCTTCGAGCGCCTGCAGCCCGAACATGCCGGCCCAGCTTGCAACCATTTCGATGGCGAGCGGCAATCCATCGACCCGGCGGCATAGTCTTGCCGCAATCGCGATATCGTCGTCGCTGAGATGAAAATCCGGGTTGAGCCCACGCGAACGTTCAACAAACAATTCGATCGCCGGTGTTTCGCCGCCGGCGGCGCGCGATTCCTCGTCGGGCAGCGCGAGCGGAACAACTTCGAACACCTGCTCGCCCTGGCATGAAAGAGGTTCGCGGCTGGTGGCGAGGATGCTGACGCCAGGCGCTGACGCGAGCAACGCTTCGCAAAGCTGCGCGCAAGGCCCGATAATATGTTCGCAATTGTCCAGCACGAGCAGAAGATTCCGGCGCATCAATTGACGCGCCAGGCTGTCGAACGGCGTGGCGCCTTCCGCGATCTGGATGCCGAGCGTCGTCGCGACTGCGCCCGCGAGCGATGCGCCTTCGGTCAGCGACGCGAGTTCCACGAGCCATGCACCATCACGGAAGCGGCCGGCGCTTTCATTTGCCGCCTGGAGCGCAAGCCGTGTTTTGCCGACGCCGCCTGGCCCAACAAGCGTGACGAGTGCGTTCCGCTCGAGCAGTTCGGAGAGGGCGCGAAGTTCATTGCCCCGGCCAACGAGGCGCGACGGTGCGCCATGTGCGCGGCCTGCGAGATAGAAAGGCAGGTTGCCGCGCAGCTCGGTTTCCGTGCGGTTGACCTGCTGCACGAAACTGTAGCCCAGCCCGTGCCGCGTCGCGATGAAGCCCTCGCCCAGCGCCTTTCTGAGCGCCGTGATGTGGACCTGCAGCGTGTTGTCACCGACGATCGAGCGGCCCCACACGCGGGACATCAATTCGTCTTTCGACACGAGTGAGCCCGCGCGCTCGACCAATGTCATCAGGATGCGGAAATCGGTGGATCCCAAGGCAATGGGGGCGCCTTCGGCCCGCAATTGCCGGTTTGCCGGATCGAGCGTGAACCGGCCGAAGCGATATGGTTGCCCCCCATCGCTGGTCTGCAAGCGTAACACCTTCAGGAATATTTCAGCTTCTGAATCAGGACATGGTGGTCCGTCTCCGTCAAGTAAAGGCAAAGCCTGCGCGCGAAACACCACTGGCCCCGATAAGGCAAGGTCGCGCCGCATGTGCCAACACCATGAGGAGACCAACCCACAATGCGTTCAACTCTTGTCATGACCGTTTCGATGGCCGCGCTGCTTTGCGTAGCCGGCGGAACCGCGGCCCTTGCCGGAAAGGTCAGGGAAACCACCACCTATTCTTTTGCCGGCGGAAATGACGGCGGCTTCCCGCAAGCCGGCCTCGTCGCCAATGCCAAAGGCAGAATGTTCGGCGTCACCACCAGCGACGGTACGGGCCATAATGGCGTCATCTTCGAAGTCACCAACAAGGCCGAGACCCCCCTTTACGCCTTTACTGGTGGCGCCGATGGCGGCGTGCCGCTGGCAGGGTTGACGGTCGATGCCGCCGGCAATCTCTACGGCACCACCAATCAGGGCGGTTCCGGCTACGGCGTCGTTTTCGAACTCAGCCCCGGCAAGAAGAAGAGCTGGAACTACAAGGTTCTGTGGACCTTCACCGGCGGCAATGATGGCGGCGAACCGTCGGGCCGGCTCACGCTGGATGCCAATGGCAATCTGTACGGCACCACGACGGAAGGCGGCACAGGCGTTGTCGGCACGGTTTTCGAACTGTCGCCGAACGGCAAGACCTGGAACGAGACCGTCCTCTATAATTTCACCGGTAATAATGACGGCGGCGAGCCGATGGGCAACGTGCTGCTCGGCAGCGACGGCGACATCTATGGAACGACCGCCGGTTATGGACAGGGCAATTACGGCGTTGTGTTCAAGCTCACGCCGAACAATGGCGGCTGGAGCGAGTCGGTGCTGCATGCGTTCCAGGGCGGCAATGACGGTGAGGTACCGCGCGACGGCCTGATCCAGGATGCAAGCGGCACGCTGTACGGCACCACGGCCGGCTTCGACAACAGCTATGGCAACGTGTTCTCGCTGCATACCGACGGAAGTAATTATGCGTCGATCTACAACATTCCATCCTGCCAGAGCTGCTACACCGGCAATGGGCCCTGGGCGACGGTGACCATGGATTCCTCGGGCGTGCTTTACGGTACGACCCTCGCGGACGGCGAGAACAACAATGGTGAAGTGTTCAAGCTGACACCGGGCCAGAACAATCAATGGACCGCATCGGTGCTCTACGCCTTCCCGGGCGGTGCCGGCTCGCAATATCTCTATTCCACCGTGCTGATCAACAAAGGCAAACTCTACGGCACGAGCAGAGGGACTGCCGGTCAGTCCGGCTTCTTCCCGGGTAATGTCTGGCGGATCAAACCGTAACTTCCCCACCTCCAGCAGATAACTCCCGGCCGGGAGGGAGCAATCCCTCCCGGTTTTTCTTTCATCTACAATTGCTATTGATGACGCCGCTTTAACCGGTGTTACTTCTCGTAGAAATAATAGCAGCCGATCAGAGTGTTCCCGGCGCCAGGCTTGTCGGCACTCATCACCGTAACCGTGCGCTGCGGCGCCACCTCGAGCGCACAACTGCGCATGCCGTCGCCCGTTTCGCATTTGCCGAGCGGCTTGCCGAGCGCCTTTTCCGCAGCCTTGCGCGTATCATCGAATGTCGCGTCCACGGTCAGTGAAAAGCCGACACCCATGCCGACGCTGTCCGGAAAAGCCTGACTGACATGCAGGCCGAGAACCGAAACATTTGTTTTCGGCAGCGCAAATGGATCGTTGCCGTGCGGCACGAACTCCGCGCGGACGTGATCGACAAAGGCCTTCATCTTGCCGGGATCGCCTTTGCTCCACTCAACCCACGAGTCCTTGCACAATGCCATGCGGGTAAGCGCGTCGTCTTCGGCTGCAAAGGCCGGATGAAGCAGAGCGAGTAGCGCAACAGAGATTGAGAGTTCCAGATATTTCATGAACCGCACCTAGGTACTGTGATCACCTTAACCGCCTGAGTCAGCCTCGGCCAGAGCGAGATAAGCGTGAGCACGATCTTGCAGCAGAATTCAAGGCGATGCTGGAATATTCATCTCCTTGGTATCCTCCGTTGTCAGAGCGTAGGCATCGCGCATCAGAAATGCCTCTCCAGGTCGGGCAGTGAGACGGGACAAGGTAAGACTGCCTCCGCGCCGCGCAACCACGATCCGGGCGATAACGTCGCGATCGTTTTCCTTGCCGCTCCCTTCGGCAACAAGAGTCATGTCGGACTCGGCTGCACCTCCGACATACTCAACTACACGATAAGAGTCTCCATTAACGATGAGAGATTTTTCGTCCGTCGATAGACTCCATCGATCGGTATCGTGAACTATCTTTGAAGGGCCGTCCTTGTATGTGAAAGCAAACGAAACTGCGCCGAGATCGTTTGATGCGACTGCGCTTGTAGGCAGAACGACGCGCTTGTCGTTTCCGAAATCGCGGTAGTCGAGCATTCCTGACCAATTCCCCGCAAGCGCCTGATCGAGGCGTGGCGGCGGAGCAACATTCGCGGCTTTCGCAATGTTCAACACCTGATCAATCCCGGCTTGCTCGTCCGCGAGTGTTTCCACAACCACATTATCGGCAGTCACACCGCGACCCGGCATGAAATGCTCAATGTTTGTGCGATTCCAGGCATTCGGAATTCGCACCTTCAAGCCTGAATTCGGCAAAGTTAGAAGAAAGATATGCCCGGCGGTCGGTCCCTCGGCGCTGCCGCCTGTGTCCTCGCCGACCAGGATAGCATGCGCCTTCTCTTTGAGCTGTGCCGCAGTTCGCGTAGCGCCAGAACCGTTTCGAGGACCAATCAAAACGGTGAGGCGCCCCTGGAAGCGGTCCGGCGAAACCGCTTGCAATAGCGCCGATCCGTCGTCCTCATTCCCGGGCTGCGGAATCCGTTCCCACCAACCGTCGGACGTGCGCCGGAAATCAGATAGCGATTCCTCGAAGAGGTTTTTGCGATCACCCCAACTCTCGATATGAGACGGAAGATCACCATAACGCACCGCCTTCAGCAGCACAGGCTTCGACCAGATAAAGTCTGCCGGAAGCAGATAGCGGCCGAGCGCAACCGAAACATCTTCCGACCCGCCGCCATTATTGCGCAGGTCAAGGATCAAATTCTGCACTGCGGTTGTTTTCAAACTGCGAAAGAAGCCGTCGAGGAACAACGTTGCGTCCACGGGATTGCGGTAATTGACGAATGTATCGATGCGCAGATAGGCGGTCGTGCCGTGCAACTGCCATGTCACGGCCCTGTAGAACTCGTTGCGATAGCGATCACCCGGCCAAGGCAACGCGGTCCATTCTGCAAAGCTGATCGGCTGAAGTATCACAGTGGTAGACTGTAACGTTCCAATCCGTTTCCATTCCACCGTCCACCGTTCCGGAAAACCATAGAAAGCGGGCCAGTATTCGTTCAGATCGTCGCCCGTCAGATCGCCGTCTTCTGCGAGTTTAGTGGCAATCGCCTGGTCCGTGCTGCCGTCATACGCGACAGCTTTCGAGAGGTCTGTTACGATCCGCGGCACAAGTCGGCCGTTAATGGAAAGTATTTCGGCCCCGACCGGCGGTGCGCCGGCCTGCCCGTCATTGGACACGACGATCATTCTTCCCTCGACAAATTTGAAACGAAGTGGAAGGTGCGTCGCGTGACTTTCCCGATAGGCATCGATCGCAACCGAAGGTTCAGGCTTGGTGTGATCGCAATGAATAGAAGCGAGAAACTCGGCGACCTCACGCCACAGATCGAGATCGGTCAGGGTGTGGGCGGACACTCTATCGAGTCGCCCGAAAGCGGCATCCGTCTCAATGCGCGTACGATAACGATAGAGCCCAGGATGAATGGTCTCGAGAGCACGGCGCATAAGATCGATGTCGGCGTGGGCCTGCTCTGGGGTGAGAATTTTCGCCGGGTAGGATGTGCTCGCGCTGAAAGCCGGGATTGCGGTGCACAGACCAAGGCTCAAAGGAATGGTAAATAACAGTGTCGGGATCCGACGCATAAACAACTCCGCTTGAAGGAGTCCGCTAGATCGCTGCGTCCGCTTTCCCTGTCGCCCCAAATACCAGGTTTTGCGAGGTTTTCTGGATTTGAGACTTCCGCCAGGCGGTTGGGCTCATCCCGACTTCGTTCCGGAACACGCGGTTGAAACTCGCTTTGGATGCAAATCCCGATTCGAGCGCCAGATCGAGCACGTCACTATCCGTCTCGATCATCCGCACCTTCACCGCCTCAATCCGGAAGCCGTTAATGACGGCGTTGAAGTTCTGGCCCAGACCTTCGTTGAAAGCCTTCGAAACATAGCTTTCGTTCGTAGCCAGTCGGCGCGCGACATCACTGAGACTGAGTCCCGCTTCGCGCCACCAGCCTTCCTGGCGGACGCGCTCCGCCCAGGCGGTGCCGGTCACTGCCCAATCGCGAACCGGCGTTACCACAGGCGCGGGCACTGGCGCCGACATTGGCGGAAAACGCCGGTCCGAGTGACGCCACCCTTCGAGTCCGAGCCAGATCACAATGCCGGCAAAGAGCAGATACTGTGGAAAGCGCTCATAATAGCTGAGACCAAAAACGCCATCGGCCAGATCGAACCCTGCCGTTATGAACAGCCAGAGACAAAGTGCGCCGAGAATCGTGCCGATCCAAGGCTGGCGATGTTCTTCGCGGTCACTGAGATTCTCCGCAAGCCATTCACCGTAGCGTTGCCGGAAACGGACGGCGAGGAACAAATAAACAGCGAGCGAGACGATCGCCGCAAGACGCTCCGCGGGATCGATATATGGCCGGTGCAAATCGTCGTTCCACCGCAACTTGTCTGCTAATGGCAGTAAAAACGCCCATACCGTGTATAGAAGATCGGCTGCCGCTGGGAGGAAATGGAGCCACCAATGCCGCGGAAGCGCTGTCGTCACCAAACGCCGTACATACAGATAAAGCAACGGGCCGATGCTCAGCGCGAGATCGAATGGGGCAAATGACAGCCAGGGATAGGCGTCATAGAACCCCGCGAAGCCAAGCACATAGGGCATGAGCCTCAGCACCGCGACAATCAGCAGCGCCGCCAGAAAACGGTTCGCCGTACGATTGTGCGGTCGAAGCAGCAACAGGCCGGCAACAACCGCGCCGAAGACGGCGGCCACTCCCAGCATCGTGCTCCAGGAACCGAACTTGATCACCAACGCCTCGGCTGCAATCTCGCAACATCAAACGCAGAACGGCTCGCGCAATCAAGCCAGATGCGAATTCGCGCCGATCAAGATCGCTTCCTCCCGATGCCGGCGTTAGCCGGGGACAAAACGATCTTCGTCCCGCCGCGATTTGGACCCCGCGTGTTGCTCTTGAGCGTGTCGGTGAACACCGCTGATTTCATCGCGGTTGATTTAGATATCACAATGACGTCATGCTATTGTCTCGCAATGGGAATGTTGCATGTCGAATAAACCGGATGTAATGGAAACGAACAAGGCGCGCGTCCAGACGAGTTTCGAGCGATGGCGTGCGGGCACCGGAATCCCTTTCGAACTCATGACGGATAGCGCCGTTTGGACGATCGTGGGTTCGGCGTCATTGTCGGAAACCTGTCCGGACAAACAGGCATTCCTCGACGAAGTGTGGGACGGGAAGGTCGTGAGTGCGTGGCCTTTTTCGATACCAGAGAATTCGACGAATTCTGGAATCGCGTCACACCGCCCTGAAAGGTCGAGTTGATGGCCGAATTCCTTCGATATCATCCCCGCATTTCGCTTACGATATTGGCCGCTGCGGCGTGCATGGCACTCAGTGCTGGCGTAGCGCGGGCGCAATCGCCGGATAAAACAGCTATCTCGTCCAACGAGGCGTCTTTTCTCAAGGAGAATGACGCGGCGATGAACCGGATGATGGCGGGTATGGCGAGCCGACCAACAGGCGATGTCGACCGCGATTTCGTGAACATGATGATCGCCCATCATCAGGGCGCGATAGACATGGCTGTCGCCGTCCTGCGCCATGGGCATAATGAACAGATCCGGCGCCTGGCGCAGGAGATCATTGTGGATCAGCAACAGGAAATCGCCGCCATGCGCATCGCGATCGGGGAACAGCCTCCGTCTTCCGCGCCGGCGCCAACCACGCAAACTGACACAAGCAAGGAACCGCAATGAAAAACAGGATGCGCAGGATCGCCATCGGCCTCGCCGGTGTGTTTGTTACGAGTATAAGTTTCGCAGGGCAGGTGCCCGATTCCGCTACGGCGCCCGACGTTCCGATCAGCCATCACGACCGTGTTTATGCAGCCGAGCAGTTCTCCAACACCGTGTCCGTGACCGATCCCGTCAGCAACACGCTGCTCGGCGTGATCCGCCTCGGCGACCCGCAACCGGGGAATCTCAGCCCGCTTTATAGAGGCCAATTGCTGGTGCATGGCATGGGCTTTTCGCCCGATCATCACACGCTCGCCGTTGTCTCTATCGGCAGCAATGCGGTGGTGTTCATCGACACTGTGACCAACAGCGTCCGCCATGTGACGTATATCGGCCGGTCGCCGCACGAAGCCTTCTATACGCCCGACGGCAATGAGGTATGGGTCACGGTGCGCGGCGAAAACTATGTCGATGTGCTGGACGCTCACAGCTACAATGAAAAGACGCGCATAGATGTGCCGAACGGCCCGGGGATGACGATCTTCTCGCCTGACGGCAAATATGGCTATGTCTGCTCGTCCTTCGTGCCCGAGACGGATGTCATTACGGTCGCCGATCACCAGGTCGTGGGCAAGGTCGTGCAGGCAAGCCCGTTCTGTCCCAACATTGCCGCGACGCCGGACGGCAAGCAGGTCTGGCTGACTTTGAAGGATAGCGGCAAGACCGAAGTGTTCGACGCCAGACCGCCATTCAACGTCCTCACCACCTTCGATACGGGCCCGCTCACCAATCACGTCAACATCGTGCGCAATGCGAACGGCCAATTCGCTTATGTGACGATCGGCGGCCTCAATGAAATAAAGGTTTTCCGTACCGACAGTTTTGCCCAGGTGGCGACGATTCCCGTGGGTGATCTTCCGCATGGAATCTGGCCCTCAGGCGATGGCACGCGCGTTTATGTCGGGCTCGAAAACGCCGACAAGGTCGTGGCCATCGACACGCTGACAAACAAAGTGATCGCAGAAAGCGCGATCGGACAGGGCCCGCAGGCGCTCACCTATGTTTCCAATGCATCGCCGGATGGCAGCGCTCCGAATCTTCAGCCGCTCGGTCTCGCCGGCGCGGCTGTGCATCTGACCTTGGCGCAACCGGGCTCGACCGATGCCAATCCACCGACGAGTGTTTCCCTGTTCGATCAGGGCCTGACGCAGGTTCTTGAAGCAGCGGTGACGGGACTCGCCCCCAAGCAGACCTATATGCTTGCGCTGTCGACCCATGCCGACGGCTCAAAGCCGCTGCAATCGCTGGCGAACTTCACCACCAATGCGGCGGGTGCAGCGGTCGTCAACGCCGTCGGTCCGATCCGCCAGGTCGTGCAGGGCAGCAAGGACGTTCCGCGGCGTTATCTGGTCGTTACAGACGGCATACGGGTGTTACAAATCCAGACCGCACACTGAGCGCGGCTGGCCCGCCCGCTAATCGTAGGAATAGCCGGCGAAGAATATCTGCGAAGGCTCTTCGTTTTCGTAGACGACGAAATATACGCCCTGTCCGCGATCGATCTCTTCGAACAGCTCGTCGCAATCTTCGACGTCTTCGGCCGTCGGCTTGGTTGTTCCAAAATATTCCTGCAGCGCATCGTCGCCGATCAGCGCCACGGCGTCGTAGTCCGGCACGGCGCCGATTTGCGACATTTCGAGGATCAAGCGTGTGCCGTCCGCGTCGTCGCGCGCTTCGTCGATGGAGGAATGTTTGCAGCCGGGTGCGTGATTGAGATCGACCGGAAAGCGCGAAAAACTTCGGCGGTATCGTAGCGGCCGGCCTGGAAATCGACGCGGGGCGCTAACGGAGCAATACCTAACAACAATTGAAATTATTCCCTCGCAGCTGCGCCGTCACAAATCTTTCTTGCGCGCAGCGGCCGGAGAAGCCGTCACAACCATCAGTGGTTCTTTGTGAGAAGAGATAGTGGAACGGCGCGCCGTAGCCGGCGCGCCGTTTCCGCAAGGCGATGCTTAGGAGCCGGCCTTGATCAGCTGTACGTCGAAAATCAGCGTCGCGTTGGGCGGGATCGGTCCACCCGGCGTGCCGGTCGCGCCATAGCCCATCTCGGGCGGAATGATCAGCGTGCGTTCTCCGCCTTCCTTCATGCCGGCGACGCCCTTGTCCCAGCCGGGAATGACCGCGCCCGCGCCGAGCGGGAACGTGAAAGGTTGGCCGTGATCGAGCGAGGAATCGAATTTCGCGCCTTTGGCGCCGTTCACATAGAGCCAGCCCGTGTAATTGACCGTCACCTTCTGACCCGACTTCGCAACTGCGCCGGTGCCGACTTTGACATCGGTCATCTTGAACTGATCGGCGGCCTGGGCCGTCGTGGCGATCATGGCCGCGGGCGCGGCGGCGGCCGTTGCGAGCAGCATCGCCACGGCAATCGATTTCATGTTCATGAGGGATTCCCTAGTTTTGCGGTGTGGAAACGCGTTTCCGGCCGCCTCCTTAAAGGCTTTGACCCGCTTCCGCCACCCCCGCTTTTCCGGGGGGAGGAATTTCGCGTGCCGTGCGTTATGGAGAGCCCGCCTCACCCGGAGCCCGGATATGTCCGATTACGACCTCTATTACTGGCCCGCGCCGTTCCGCGGCCAATTCGTGCGCGCGGTGCTCGCCTGGGCCGAACTGGACTGGACCGAGAAAAGCGAAGCCGCGATCTCGGAGCTGATGAGCGGGCCGGTGAGAAAGATGCCCGTGCCGTTCATGGGGCCGCCGCTCCTGATCGACAAGAAGGCGGATCTCGCTATCGCCGAAATGCCCGCCATCATCCTCTATCTCGGCGAGACGCTCGGCCTTCTGCCCGACGATCCGGGCCTGCGCGCCATGACGTTGAAGATCGTCTGCGACGCCAATGACGTGCTCGACGAAATGACGCTCGACGGCGGCCGGCAGATGTGGACCGAGAAACGCTGGCATGAATTCTTCCCGCGCCTGAAGAAATGGATGTCGCTCTGGGAGGAAACCGGCCGCCGCCATGAACTTTCAGCGGAGGATGGTTATCTGCTCGGCGGAGATGAGCCGGGCATCGCCGATATCGTGACGGCGACGCTCTGGTCGATCATGACCGAGCGTTTCGATGCGATCGCGAAGCTATTCGAGGACACAGCGCCTTTGACCGCCGGTTTGACGCGGCGCATGGCCGGGCAGCCGCCGCTCAAGAGACTCGCCGCCAAGGCCCGCCGCGACTATGGCGATGTCTGGTGCGGCGGCGAGATCGAAGAATCGCTAAGGAAGGTTTTGGGGGCCTGAGCATCCACGCCGACTCCGAGTTTCTTTGTTCGTACTGCCAGCCATTTCCGCTGTTCGCGTTTCGACGTATAGTGGTGTCGTCTTTGAGGCAGGGATGAAATTATGACCGAAACAGATCTGCTGGACCGGATCACGGTCAATCCGGCGATCTTTGGCGGCAAGCCGATTATTCGCGGCCGCCGTCTCGCCGTAGAACATATTCTCGGCATGCTTGCGGCCGGCGACAATGCCGAGGCGATACTCGCAGCCTATCCCTGGCTTGAACCCGAGGACATACGCGCGTGTCTCGCCTTCGCGCACAGGCTCGTCGGGCGGGAACGGGTCGAACCTTTCATTGATGCGGCATGAAGCTACTGCTTGACGCCTGCGTGTGGCCGGGCGCGGCCTCCGAACTTGAAAATCATGGACACAAGGTCCTCCGGGTCTGCGATTTCCCTGACAATCCCTCTGACGACGAAATACTGGCCCTGGCTTTGCGGGACGACAGGATCGTTGTGACGCTCGACAAGGATTTCGGAGAACTGGCCGTTGGATTTGGCCGGCCTCACGCGGGCATCATCCGAATCGTGAATTTCGCGATTTCCAGACACGCCGCGGTGTGCATCCGCGCGCTTGAGGAGCACGGAGAGGAACTCGCCCGCGGGGCAATTGTAACAGCGGAACCCGGCAGGTTGCGCCTCCGGCCCGCACCTTAATGATCGCGACCAAATCGCGCGAGCACCGGCAGTATATCGGGGTTAAATAATTTCATCGCTTCGTTATTTTGTCTCTTTGCCCTGGGACGGTTTAATCGGCCCGAACGGCGTTCCGGCGTCGTAGCGGGCTTTGGCGGGCAGCGTATAGAGCTTCGTTACACCGGTCGGATCGACCCAGGGCCAGGTGTAGCCTGCGAAAAACGCGGGCGCGCTTGTGAGGAACAGCGAGTCCGGCAGTTTGTGCGTGGTGTTGCCTTTCGCCCAATGAACCCTGTGCGTTTTGTAATCGTAATTGCCGTCGACGAAGTTCGTGCTGATCACATTCGGGTCGTAGACCTGGTTGGGCAGATCGTTCCAGCCCATCATCAAAATCTGCGCCGGCCAGTCGCCATTGCCGAGAACCTCGTCGCCATAGATGAAGCCTTTCATCTTGCCCGGCACGCCGAAGACATTGCCGACGAGATTGTTCCAGTAGGAATAGGCATGCGGTGATGCCGCGCGGAGCGGCCCGTTGGTGCTTTGCTGTTTGACATCGTCGACCACGACATCGGCCAGATAGTCCTTGAACTTCGCGCGGAACCCGGTCGTGTGGTTGCGGAAGAAGCTGTTATAGATCGCATTGCCGTGCGTCTGGTCGCTCTCGATGTTGAAGGCGTAATTGCCCTCGAACAGCATGTGATGCGAACCCACCATATGGCTGTTGTTGAGGCCCGCCTCCTGCCAGGCAGCGGCACCGCTGTCGAACGCCATATCCATGTAATTATACGCCGTGACGGAGCCGGCGCCGGCGGAACGCCCGACCATCACCTTGTTGCCCAGCACGGAAATCCCGTTCCAGATCAGGATTTCCGACGATGCATTGGCGAGGCTGATATTATAACCGCCGCCGCCCGGAACCGGCCAGACGGGCTTATGCGCATAGAATTCATTGAGCTCCACGCGGAAGGAATTCGAAACGCTGAAACCCGCGCCGAGCCACAGCGTGCTTTCGACATTCAGCGCCCAGCAATAGGCACACCAGGTGAAATCCACATTGTCGTCGTCGCCATGCTCCACCGTGAGCTGTTCGATACCGGCCTGCTCCGTGAACGGCATCTGATAGTAATAGAGCTGCGCCTGATGGCTGGTGCGATAGGAGATGGTCGCGGGCGAGTCGAACGTGATGGTGTTGCCGGAAATGGCGGCGATGCGAT
>DASXXW010000060.1:0-12183 GCA_036502865.1 Rhizomicrobium sp. | reverse complement strand
GAGCCTGCTGCCCTCCGGCGTGGTTCGCCCGGGCAAACTTTCCATCATCGGCAATGGCGTGGTGGTCGACCCCTGGGCATTTGTCAGCGAGGTTGAACGTTTGACCGGCCAGGGCGTGCAGATCTCGCCGGCGACTTTGCTCATCGCGGAGAATGCCGCGCTGATCCTTCCGCTCCACCGCGATCTCGATCAGGCGCGCGAAACAGCAAACAGCGTACAGCGCATCGGCACGACGATGCGCGGCATCGGCCCCGCCTATGAAGACAAGGTGGGCCGTCGCGCCTTGCGCGTGGTCGACCTGCGGGATCCATCTTCGCTGCCGGGCAAGGTGGCGCGGCTGCTTGCGCATCACAATGCATTGCGGCGCGGAGTGGGCGCGGAGGAAACAGACGGAGACGCGCTGATCCGCGAACTGATTAGTATCGCGCCGCGCATTCTCCCCTATTGCGGGTCGGCATGGCGGGCGCTGGATGCTGCGCGCCGCGAAGGGCGCCGCGTGTTGTTCGAAGGCGCGCAGGCCGTTCTGCTCGACATCGATCATGGAACCTATCCCTATGTCACTTCGTCCAACACAGTCGCCGGACAGGCGGCGACAGGCAGCGGCTGCGGCCCGCGCGACATTGGTTATGTATTGGGCATCGCCAAGGCCTATACGACGCGCGTCGGCGAAGGTCCGTTCCCGACCGAACAGACAAATGCCGTCGGCGATCGGCTGGGCACGCGCGGTGCGGAGTTCGGCACGGTGACGGGCCGCAAGCGGCGCTGCGGATGGTTCGACGCAGTGCTGGTGCGGCAGACGGTTATTACAGGCGGGATCGACGGCATCGCACTGACCAAGCTCGACGTGCTGGACGGAATGGATGAAATCAACCTCTGTATCGGCTATCGGCTTGATGGCGAGGAGATCGATCATCTGCCTGCCGATTCCTGCGCGCAGGCGCGCATACAACCGGTCTATGAAACATTGGAAGGCTGGAGCGAGTCCACGCATGGCGCGCGCTCATGGGCAGAACTTCCGGCCACGGCGATCAAATATATCAGACGTGTGGAAGAGCTGATCGGCGCACCGGTTGCTCTGCTTTCCACCAGCCCGGAACGCGAAGATACCATCCTCGTCCGTGATCCGTTTGCGGACAGATAGCGGGGGTCTGCATGCCCTCTCCTCCGCGACGCGGAAGAGAGGGATACAGACAATCAAATACTCAGTTTGATTCCAAAAACGCGATCGACGGCTTTTTCCCGCTCTTGCCGGCGCAGGTGCCTAGGTTGAGATTGTTTGTCTCACCCGTGGTTCCGGCGTTCGATTCGCAAGTTGCTGCGGCGGTCGAACCGTCCTTGTACTGAATTTTTACCTTGATCTTGGTTCCGGAATTGAAGACGGCCTCGCTGCCGCCGCCATCACCAACGATATTATACTCCGATTCATTCCAGAATCCCGAGAGGCCGACGACCGTGTCCGACTCGCTGGCGCTATAGGCGTCGCTCGAGGTTGTGAGCGTCGTCGTATCGTTGCCGCCGGCAACGGCAGAACCTGTCAATTGAAGATCGGCGAGGCTGGTCAGGGCCTGTGTCGGTACATTGGTTGTATTGCTGTTGCGGTAGCACTGACCGCCTCCGGCGTTATTCCAGCCCGAGGGGCATTTCGATCCGTAGTTGATCAGCCACGATTGCATGAACACACAGGGTCCGCTGCAACCCGGCTGGGCATAGATGAATTGCTGCCAGCCAAAACAGCTCTGCTCGCCGCCCGAACAGGCCGGTGACGCGAAGAACTGTGAGTTCAACTGAAGCGAATATTGATTGGACGAACCACCATTGGTTTCGGTCTTGAGGCCCTTGACCGACGGGAAGCTTCCAACGCCCGATTGTATGATGGACGGCACCTCGCCCGCGTAATCATGACCATTGCCGACCGTGAAACCGTGGCCTCCGTTCGCCGGCAGGTACAACCTGTTCGGGGAAGCCCCACATGCAACCCTCGTCCAGGTCTTGCTCGGGAAATGGGCTGTGAAACATCCTCCACCGGGTGTCGGTGTGGCTGAGATCGCCGCCCGCCACGCATCGTGAACCCGGGCTTCGCTCGGCGCCGCCTGGACGGCACCAGCCCACATCACCGCGCCGGCCACGGCCATACCTATCCGCATATATGCAGTCTTGATCATTGGTTTCCTCCACTCGCAATAGGAGTACATCTTATAACCGGTTGAAGATGCGATTGCGAGTGATTTGCAAATCTGGACAATTTGACGGATTTCCGGCCCCGGTTCGATCAATCCCGGACGGTCTCATTTATCGGAATGGCATGCATGTGATGAAGCGGGCGGGAGCCTCGCCCGATATCCGGCGCCTCCTCCAGCGCTCTCCGCAAATAGGCGCGTGCCCTTTTTATGGCTTCGGGCAAGGATTCGCGCCGCGCCAGTCCGCAGGCAATGGCGGTCGATAGCGTACATCCCGTCCCATGAACTGCCCGCGTGCCGATGCGCGTGCCTTCGAAGATGTCCTTGCAGCTTTCGCCGATCAGCACATCGCGGATGAGATCGCCCTCCGCATGGCCGCCTTTGATCAGAACATTTCTTGCGCCGAACGCACGCAGCTTTGCTGCAGCTTGAACAATCTGCTCGTCATTGCAGATATCCATGCCTGCAAGGTGCGCGGCTTCCGGAATATTGGGAGTAACAAGCGTCGCCAAAGGAAACAGCCGCGATGTCAATGCAGAGATCGCATCGGTATCGAGCAGCGACGTACCGCTTGTAGATGCAAGAACGGGATCGAGCACGATCGGAGTGGATTTGCGTTTATCGAGTGCGTCCGCAACCGCATCCACAATATCCGTTGATCCCAACATGCCGATTTTGATCGCATCGGCGCCGATATCATCAAGAACGTAACGAATTTGATCGTGCACGATCGAAGCCGGGACAGGATGAATTGCGCCAAGGCCGGTCGTATTCTGCACCGTGATGGCGGTGATCGCCGTCATGGCATAGACGCCGAACGCCGTTGCCGTCTTGATATCCGCCTGGATGCCCGCGCCGCCGCTCGAATCCGACCCAGCTATGATCAGGAGCCGCGCAGGCGCCGGCTTCAAGCCACCGCTTCCCGCAGCGTCGCGACCAGTTCGTTGACGACAGCGCGCACGAGCTTTTCATCATCGCCTTCGGCCATGACACGGATGACCGGCTCGGTTCCCGATTTGCGTACGATGATGCGTCCCGACCCATTCATGCGCGCTTCGCATTCCTTGATCCGTTCCGTCACGCGCACATCGTTCAAAGGCGATCCGTTGCGATAGCGGACATTCTCCATGATCTGGGGCAGCGGCTCGTAAATATGAGACGCCTCGCTCGCCGGACGTTTCTCCTGCGCGAGCACGCCCAGCACCTGGAGTGCGGCAACGATTCCATCTCCGGTCGTCGAAAAATCCCGAAGAACAATATGTCCCGATTGCTCGCCGCCCACGTTGAAGCCGTCTTCCCACATACGGGCGATGACATAGCGGTCGCCCACCGGCGCACGCGCGAGTTTCAAATCGAGTGTCTGCAGATAGCGTTCGAGACCGGCATTTGACATCACCGTGCCGACGACACCTCCGCCCTTCAACTCACCAGTCCGCGACCAGGATCGCGCGATCAAGGCGAGAATCTGATCGCCATCGATCAAATTACCTCGTTCGTCGGCCATCACCACACGGTCGGCGTCGCCATCGAGCGCGATGCCGAAATCCGCGCGGCGCTCGCGCACTTTGCGCTGCATGGCTTCCGGGAAAGTAGAGCCGCATTCGTGATTGATATTGACACCGTTCGGCTCGGTGCCGATTTCGATCACTTCTGCGCCCAGTTCCCATAGAATGAGCGGGGCGACTTTGTATGCCGCGCCGTTTGCGCAATCGATAACGATCCGAAGTCCGTCGAGTGTGAGATTTTTTGGGAACGTACGTTTGGCGTATTCGATGTAACGCGCCTGGGAATCGTCGATGCGCTTGGCGCGGCCGATGCGGCGCGCCTTCACGAGCCCGTCTTCAAGCCCTTTGGACATGAGCTGTTCGATCGCAATCTCGCGCTCATCCGTCAGTTTGAGTCCGTCGGGACCGAAGAATTTGATGCCATTGTCTTCGAACTGATTATGAGAGGCCGAAATCATCACGCCGAGATCCGCACGCAGCGACCGCGTGAGCATGGCGATGGCCGGCGTGGGCAGCGGACCAAACAGGAACACGTCCATGCCGACGGCGGTGAACCCGGCAACGAGTGCGGATTCGATCATGTAACCGGAGAGCCGCGTGTCTTTGCCGATCACGACGCGATGCAGGCGATCTCCATGCGTGAACAGGCGCCCGGCAGCCATGCCCGCTTTCATCGCGATCTCGGGCGTCATGGGATGGCTGTTCGCGAGCCCGCGAATACCATCCGTACCGAAATATTTGCGGCTCATGCGGGTTCGCCCCTTTTTCTGAATCGCTGCATCATAGCAGAGAAGTCTTGCCGAATTCCCGAAACACAGGGCCTGACGGGCTGGGGTCCGTCAGAGCCTCCTGGACGGCCAAGGCATCCCGTAGCGCGCCCGGATCGTGGGTCCTGATGTAATCCACGCCGTGGCTGGCCGCGAACAACTCGGCCGCCAAGGTCGCTGCGCCCGCTTCGGCGGGCTTCTGCCCCGGCGGCCGCAGGAAGGATTTCCGCGAGACGGAGACCAGTACCGGCAACCCGAAAGCGGCCTTCAACTCCGAAATCCGCCGCAGCACTTCAAAAGACGCCGCACGGCTCCGTCCGAGGAACAGGCCCATGCCGGGATCGAGAATCAGCCGGCCGGCGGAAATGCCTGCACCGGTGAGTGCTTCAATGCGGTTTTGGAAAAACCCAAGAATACGGGCGAACAGATCATGCGGGCTCTCGTCGTCGCGACGGGCCGGACCATCGCTTCGGAGCGCATGCATGACGATCAGCTTCGACTCGCCAAGGGCGAGCTCCCGGTAGATGTCGGGATGCGCAAAACCGTGAATATCGTTGAGGAAAGCGACGCCTTGTCCGAGCGCCCAGATTTGGGTTTCCGGCGAAAAACTGTCGATCGAGAGCGCCATATTCTCTGCCGCGAGCGCTCGGACGAGCGGCCCAAGCCGGGCAATTTCCTGCGCGGAAGAAACAGACGCAGCGGAAGGATTTGAGGCCGCGGCACCCAGGTCGATGATATCGGCTCCGGCAGCTACCAGCTGGCGTGCATGCGCCAGCGCTGCTTCCGGCGCCAGATAGAAACCGCCGTCCGAAAACGAATCCTCGGTGACGTTGACGATGCCGAGGATCTGCGGGCGGACGCTCACCGCCCGGGCTGTGGCTCCGGTGCAATCGGCCCGATGCTGCGTGGACGGCCTGCCTGCGGCACGCTCGGTCCCGCACCACGCTGCGGCTCGGGCTCCTCATAAGGCGCGCGCACCGGCGCAATTCCCTTGAGCAGGGCTACGATCTCATCGCCCGTCAGCGTCTCATATTCGAGAAGGCCTTTGGCAAGCGTCTGCAGATCCTCGGCGCGTTGCTCGAGTATCTCGTAGGCGCGCCTGTAGCAATTGTTGATGATCTCACGGATTTCCTGGTCGATTTTCTGCGCGGTCGCCTCGGAGACATTCTGCTGGCGCGCAATGGTGTGACCGAGGAAGACCTCGTCCTGGTTTTCTGCATAAGCGAGCGGTCCGAGTTCGTCGGACATGCCGAAACGGGTGACCATCGCACGGGCCATGCGTGTGGCCATCTCAATATCCGACACGGCGCCGGTTGTTACTTTCTCATGGCCGAAGATCAGCTCTTCGGCGATGCGTCCGCCGAATGCCACGCAGATATCCGCCAGCATTTTCTCGCGCGTGATCGACAGCTGATCGCGTTCTGGCAACCGCATCACCATGCCGAGCGCACGGCCGCGCGGAATGATCGTCGCCTTATGGATCGGATCGGAGCCTTTGACGCTCAGCGCCACGATTGCATGGCCGCCCTCATGATAGGCGGTGAGTTTCTTTTCCTCATCCGTCATCGCCATCGAGCGCCGTTCGGCACCCATCATCACCTTGTCCTTTGCATCTTCGAGCTCGGACATGGTGACGACGCGTTTGCCACGCCGTGCAGCCAGAAGGGCCGCCTCATTCACCAGATTGGCGAGATCGGCGCCGGAAAATCCGGGCGTTCCACGCGCAATGACGCGCGGCTCGACATCGGTGGCCAGCGGCACTTTGCGCATATGGACGCGCAGGATTTTTTCGCGGCCGGACAGATCCGGATTGGGAACAACTACATGGCGGTCGAAACGGCCCGGACGGAGCAAAGCCGGATCGAGCACGTCGGGCCGGTTCGTTGCGGCGATAAGGATCACGCCTTCCGTCGACTCGAAGCCGTCCATCTCGACAAGCAATTGGTTGAGCGTCTGTTCGCGCTCGTCATTGCCACCGCCGAGGCCTGCGCCGCGGTGCCGGCCGACCGCATCAATTTCATCGATGAACACGATGCAGGGCGCATTCTTTTTCGCCTGCTCGAACATGTCGCGCACACGGCTGGCGCCGACGCCCACAAACATTTCGACGAAATCCGAACCGGAAATCGTGAAGAACGGTACATTGGCTTCGCCCGCGATCGCACGCGCCAGCAAGGTCTTGCCGGTACCCGGAGGACCGACGAGCAACACACCTTTGGGGATACGTCCGCCCAGCCGCTGGAATTTCTGCGGATCGCGCAGGAACTCGACAATTTCTTTCAGTTCTTCCTTGGCTTCATCCACGCCCGCGACATCTTCAAACGTCACGCGACCGGTGCGCTCGGTCAAAAGCTTGGCGCGACTCTTGCCGAATCCCATCGCCTTGCCGCCGCCGGCCTGCATTTGGCGAAGGAAGAAAATCCACACGCCGATCAAGAGCAGCATCGGGAACCAGTTGATGAAAACGCCCATCAGCGTGGGCATTCCGTCATCGGCCGGCTGCACCGTGATGCCGACATTATGCGCCAGCATGCGTGAAACGAGGCTCGGATCGTTGGGGGCGTAGGTCGTGAACGCCTGCCCGTTGGAGAGTTCGTATTTGATCTGGTCGCCCTGGATCGTGGCCTTCTTGACGGCCCCCGAAACGACTTCCTGATTGAACTCGGTGAAATTGGTGGTCGTGGCCGCAGGCCTGTTCGCCGTGCCTTGAAACATGTTGAACAAGGCAACGAGCAGCAGCGCGATTATGATCCAAAGCGCGAGATTACGAAGATTGTTCACGGCCATCCTTTCATGAGGCCCATCCGGCACTAGGCGGAAGACCCTAGCCAGCTAGATAGGTACTTCATATCGCCTTGCCAGCCACCGAAACGTTAAGAAATTTACGGTCTTGCGGCAATCGCTGTTTTCCAATGGGATTAACATCACCGCCGCTTTGCAGGTTCCGGGCCGATTGCCAAGGTACCGGGACCGAACCGCTGAAGCCGTTTCGATGCAGGCTTCACAACGCAGCCATGCAATGTACGGCCGCCCGCAAGCTCTCCTTCGCAAATCGCCGAAAAAAGGCCCTCCAGCCGCTCGAAACGGGGCCGGTAGTCGCTCCGGGAAATCTGCATCAGCAGGTGAGCCAGTGCCCGGAGGCCGATTTCGCGCGGCGCCGCAGCAAGCGCTGCGCGATCGATAAGTACGCTCTTCTCGTGGATTTGAGACACGCAGCTGAGCAGCGCCACGACATTGTGATCCAGGGCCGCGCGTGCCCGGGCAAGATGGCCCGCCGCATCCGCGATGCGTTCGGCCGACAGACCGGCTTCAACTAGGGACGGCCATGCGGCGCGCAACCGGACCCGTGCGAAACGCGGGTCGTCGTTCATCGCATCTTCGTGCCAATCCAGATCGCGGTCTGTGAGATAACTCCGCAGCTGAGAGCGCGGTATGCGCAGCAATGGCCGGACGACCCGGATGTCATCGAAATCTCGCAGCGGAAACCGCGAAACCGGCGCCATGGCCGCAAGTCCGTCGACACCGCTCCCACGCGCCAGCCGCAACAGAAAGGTCTCCGCCTGGTCTTCCAGCGTATGCGCCACATAAAGCGCGGGAATCTCATGCGCACGGCACCATCTGCCCATCAGCCGATAGCGCGCGTCCCGCGCAGCACGCTCCACGTCTGCCGTTGGCTTTCGGCCCCGCCATGCAAGGATTTGGGCTCTCATTCCCAGCGCCTGCGCCCGTTTCGCGACAGCATTGGCAACCCGGTCAGAACCCGGGGTGAGACCATGATCGACCGTCAAGACCGTGGGCATCTTGCGGCCAAACGTGAATGCCCATTCCGCGAGCAGGCACATCAGGGCCGTGGAATCTGCGCCGCCGGATACCGCTACCGCACCGGGCCAGGACGCTCCGTCCCGCAGGACGGACTCCATCAGCGGCGCAAACTCAACGGCATTAAATGATTGATCAGCGGCAGCCGGCCGTTTTGCGCGCCGCGACCGCCTGGTCGATGACGGATTTCGAAGCGGACGGGAATTGGTTCGGGAGCGTGCCAAGAGCCCTGCAACCTTCCTTCTTCTGATTGAGCGCAAGCAGAGACTGACCGAGCTTCAGCATGCTTTCCGGCGCCCGGGTACTCGTCGGATATTTCTTCAGCTCTTCGGCAAAAGCGCGCGCAGCCTCTGCGTAGTCCCGCTGCACATAGGCGATATCGCCGACCCAATACACGGCCTGCGGCGCCAGTTCGTCGCCGGGATAACTATCCGCGAAACCGCGGAACGCGGCGCGCGCTTCGTCATATTGCGCTTTCGCAAGCAGGTTCAGCGCCGATTCAAATTGCGGACGCGAATCGAGAGACGCCATCTGGTTGGGCGCGTTCGGCGAAGCCTGGGGCAGATTTCCGAAATCGTTGCGCGGCAATGTCCCAAGGACGCCCGGGGGCGGAGCCAAATGAATACCGCTCTGCCCGTTCTGGCCTTGCGGAATAGTGTTGCCCTGGGCGGGCGGCGGCGTTGTGGATTGCTGGCTTTGCCCGGCGCAGGGCAGCGTCGTTTCTTCGCCGGGCTCTGTCGTCGCACCCAGCTGCTGTGCGGCCATGGAACAAATTTTGTAATCGAAGTCCTTGCGCATCCGCGCCATGCGTTCGGTCTGTTCATTTAGCCGGTGATCGAGCTCTTCGATCTGCCCCGTCATGCGGCGCAGTGTCTCGTCGAGATCGTTGACGCGCTGATTGAGCGTGGAAATGCTCGAATCCTGCGCCTGCTCATGCTGAAGCCGCGCCGCCTTCTCTTCGTCGCTTTCGCCGAACAATTGGGCGAGTTTTGTCTCACCTGTTTGTGCAGAAAGGATAGCCGCCCGAGCAGACAGCTGATCGGCGTCTGACTGGGCGGCGCTTACCTTTCGGGTGAGATCGTCAAGCGAGACAGGGCCGGACTGTGCTGCGGCCGGGATGGAGAGAGCGGCCCAGATCAACGTTCCCGCAGCCGCGAGAAGCATCTGCTGCGAATATCTGTAATACCTAATCATTTCCCATGCTCAACGCGCGAACCGCCCCACAGCCGATTCCCATACTATGCCCAAAATAGGGCTTTGCGGAAACGAACTACGAGGAAACCCGCCGCGGGTGCCGGTAAACACCCGCGGCGGATAAACGCGGGATCAGGACGTCGCGGCGCCGCTGGTGATTGTGGTCACGCCACGGCGGTTCTGCGCCCAGCACGACTCATTGGAGTCTGTGCAGATCGGACGTTCCTTGCCGTAGGAAATCGTTTCCATGCGGGACGAGGGAACGCCAACGCTGACAAGATAATCTTTCACGGCGTTTGCGCGTCTCGCGCCAAGCGCCAGATTGAACTCGCGGGTACCGCGCTCGTCGCAATGACCTTCGACCGTCACATGCACCTGCGGATATTTCTGCAGCCACGCCGCCTGGCGCTGGAGAATATCGCGGTCCTCGCTGGTGACGTCATATTTGTCATAGTCGAAATGGACCGTATCTCCGACATTGACGCGGAAATCCTGCACGCTGCCTGGTACCGTCGTCGACTCGACCCGGCTCTGCTGCTCCATCGCCGGAGCTTGTGCCGCAGGTGGCGGAGTCTCCGGTGCAGGCTTCGGTTTGTTCGCGCAAGCCGCGAGAACGAGAGCTCCCATAACGGCTGCAATTCTCAAATGATTGGAAATCTTCATCATGAGACCACGTCTCCGGACAAGCGCATCCCTCTGGTGCGTAGGGATTGCGCGAGGAGGATGGATGCGCGCACCGTCGCCACACAAAAATCCGGCCGAAACCGACCTCGCAAATCAGTTCGGCACACTAAAAATTACTCCTCACTGGATCAAGGGCGACCATGCCGGATCCGACGCATCGCCGGGGGTCTGAACGCGCCGTTGGTTGCGCCCGGTCACATCCACGGACCAGATCTGGGAACCATGACCTCCGCGTAATGTCCGTGAGAACATCAGAACGCGGCCGTTCGGCGCCCAGGTCGGGCCTTCGTCCTCCCAGCCATCGGTGATCATACGTTCGCCCGAGCCGTCGGGGCGCATCACGCCGATGCGGAAACTCCCGCTTTGCTGCTTGGTGAAAGCGATAAGATCGCCGCGCGGACTCCAGACCGGCGTACCGTTCTTGCCGCCCCCGAAGCTGATGCGATGGACGTTCGAGCCGTCGGCGCCCATGACATAGACCTGCTGCGATCCTCCGCGATCGGATTCGAAGACGATCTGGCTTCCATCCGGGGAGTAACAGGGCGATGTGTCGATTGCAGGATCCGTCGTCAGCCGTCTGACCGAGCGCGTGCGCAGATCCATCGCATAGATATCGGAATTGCCCCGGCTCTCGAGGGACATGACGACCTTGCTGCCATCGGGCGAGAAGCGCGGAGAGAATGTCATGTTCGGGAAATCGCCCAGCATCTGCTGACGCCCCGTTTCGAGGTCGAACAGATAAACCCGCGGCCGGCTGGCATAATAGGACATATACGCGATCATCTGCGCGCTGGGATTGAATCGCGGCGTGAGCACCAGATAATCGCCGCGCGTCAGGAAGATGGGATTGGCGCCGTCCTCATCCATGACCGCGAGGCGTTTGCGCCGATTCACGGGCGGCCCGCTTTCCGAAATAAAGACGATGCGCGTGTCGAAATATCCGGTCTCGCCGGTAATCTGCTGATAGATCGCATCGGAAATCATATGCGCGATGCGCCGCCAATTGGCAGGAACGGTGAAATATTCCTTGCCGGGCATCATCTCCGTTTCGCCGAAGACATCCCAAAGACGGAAATCGACTTTCAGCCGCCCGTCCGGCTGCGTGCTGATGGCGCCAGTTACAAGCGCCTGGGAGTTGATCACGCGCCAATTGGCGAAATTCGGCGGCGTGTTGATGTCTTTGACCTGTTCGAGGAAGGACTTGGGATCGAGCGGTCGGAAGATGCCGGACCGGTCCAGATCGGCCCGGACGACTCCGGCGATGTTTTGTCCCATCGCCGCATCCCCTGCCTGTCCGCCCGTGAAATTGGGAATGGCGATCGGGAGAGGCTGTATATTGCCCTGATTGACGTCGACGCGGAGTGCAGCCCGCGCCGGAACGACGGCCTGCACAAGTAGGGCAAGAATTGCAGCGCAAATCACTCCGGCAATTTTCATCACGCGGTCTCCAGAGTTACTGACCCATCATCTCTCTCGGGTCGAAAACGAAAGGCTTGATCTCCCGCCAGTCCGCATATTTGTCCGCCGGCAATTTGTAAGGCGCGCAACTGTAGATCGCGCGGCGCGCCGCTTCTGCCGCAGCGTGGAAATACGGATCGGAGGAAGTGGCAAGCAATTGTGGCGGCTGTGCGACGGAACCATCGGGACTGAGAAACAGATCGAAGCTGACGACCAGCTGTTCGGGATGCGGGGCACCGACCGGCGGGCTCCAGCAGGGCTGGATCTGGCTTCGCAGCGCGTCCTGAAGGTCCGCCGTCATCGCGTTCTGCGCGCCGAAACCGCGTGTTGTTTTCTGCGCTTCGGGCGCATTCGGGGCAGCGGCCTGAGAGGGCGCAACCTTGTTCAGAAGCGCCAAGACCTTGTCGACGTCGAAATTTTTATTCTTTTCTTCCGACTTCTTCTCATCGGATTTGGTTGGCTGTGGTGCGGGCTGCGGCCGATGTTTGGGCGCCGGTGGCGCTTCGGCGACTGGGGCCGTTTCTGCTTCCTTCGGTTATTCCATGGGAGGCTGCGGCTGGGGTTGCGGTTCCACTTTCG